>NZ_VPBM01000007.1:0-242010 GCF_013418745.1 Acinetobacter sp. YH12126
TAAAAACTTTCAAAATCCTTGCCGAGCGATATCGTAATCGAGGAAAAAGACTGGGCTTAAGATTCAATTTAATTGCAGGAATCTATAATTTAGAGCTGAGCAAAAAATGAATTATGAAAGAAGTCTAGTAATTACCTGAATAATGGCATATTCAAGTAAATGCAGAAATAAAAAAAACCGATCCTGAGATCGGTTTTAAAATATGTAGATCGATTTAAATGCTGTATTGCCTTATGGTTTATAGAGGCCAAGTTCAATCAAATGCAAACGTAATATACGGCGTAGTTCGAGTACAGCTTCAGGGGTTTCTTGAATCGAATGACCCCCTTTAATGATTTTTTCTGAAACAGCACCCTCTAGATGAGCACTAGTGTATGGTACGATATCATCCGTCATAATATTTTTATCTTGACTGTTGGTGTTATTTCCCATAATTGAATGAAACTTCAAACCCTTACGCGGCTGAATATCTTCAGTGAGCGCGATAAATTTTGATTGATGACTTAAGTCACTTGGTCCATTTTGGATCAAGCCATGGTCAATTTCACGAAATAAATCTTTCAGGTCTTCTTCTTGAGTTAACACATCACCCATGGCCGATAAAAAAGCTCCTGGGAGTTTAATAATTTTTCGAGCGGCTTTGGTAAACCAGCGATCTGCATATTCTGTACCGCGATGAGGTGCAGCTAAAAAAATTGCGCGGCTGAAATTTGGAATATCATCAATCACCATACGCTGCTTCACTACTGGAATATTTCGGTACTGATTTAATTGACGTGAATTCATCATTTTCAAAGCTGCTTGCGTGGTATCGGCTTGGCTGACCAGTAGTCGTGCAATAATGCCGCCCATACTATGACCGACTAGAACAGCATCTTTTTTAGCTGCGGCATTGGCGTCTACTTTGCTAAAGGTCTGAGTCAAAATGGAATAAATTTGGAAGCGGCTTTCAATAATCGGCATATTCGTTGAATAGAAGACTTGCCACACTTGATAATGTTCACGTAGCACTGAATCGCCCATAATATCGTTAGTCAGACGAATCCATGCTTCAGGGCTGCTAGCAAGGCCATGTACCAAGACGATAACTTTCTTGTCAGGATTATATGGTTCAAGCATGTAGAGATGCGGCATCGTCAGTTTTTCATCTCGGTCAATCAGTGATAAATAAGCTGCCTTACCCAAGTTATTTTGTGCTAACCAAAGACCATATGGAGCAGAAAAATTGGCAGCAAGCGCATAGTTTTTATTGGCAATATTGACCTGTTCATATTTATACGGATCGTAAGCTTTAATTTGAAACTCATGTTGATTCAAAATTTGATCAACTGTAGTTGTAGCGCTTAGTGGTTCAGCCGTTAAGGTTGCAGCTAAATAGCGCGCTTGATGGATATTAGGATTTGAACCAGACGGATATTTAAAATCAATCGGGTTGATAATATATTTTGCTTTGCCTGTTTCAATCGTATGTTCTTCGGGTAAAACCACAAGAAATTCGGAGCCAAAACCATCTCGACGGGTAATTGAACGTAAACCTGAGAAGTTAAGGTTATAGGTTGACATCAATTGTTCAATTTTACGATTTTTGAGTTCTGGGTAGTGGCTGAAGTCTATGTGATAGGTGGTTTGTCCGACTTTAATCTGTTGGGTGACTTCTTGCGGCTTATAACGTAGTGCATAGCTGCTAACCAATTTGGCAATCCCTTGATTATAGAAATCACGGATTTGAACTTGACGGTTATCAAAAATACGATCAGCAGGCGCACGTTTGGTTTTAAACATGTACGCATAGCTATAGCGAATACTTTTATCGAGAAGTATCAATTGTTGATCTAAGCACTTATTATAAGTGTCTTGTTCAATTTTTTGTTTTTCTTCAGATTTGTGACTACTGAGCACACCTAACTTGCAGGCTGAAGAAGATTCATATTCTATAGCTTTAGCTAAATATAATTCACTTGCTGTAGAAAGTAATTGTTCATCTTGAATCTGAGGAATTTGTTGTAACTCATCAACACAGGCTTTCGGGTCTTCTGTGCAGGCTTTGGCTTCCCGACCTGTCATCGACAAGACATTTAAACTGGCTTCGCTAAGTTTGTTTCGAGAAATAATACTTTCACGTTCATTGGCAATCGAAACATTGAGTTTTTGATTTTTGACACTGACGACCTGACATCCACTCAGTACGCTTGTACTTATGATTCCAAGGAGCAGTATTTTTTTAATATTTTGCTGCATAAAGAGGCCGCGCATAAGGTTAAGTATTTTCAAATCATACGATAATTGTCAGGATTTTCAATTCACCTTAAATGAAAAAAGACCGTTAAAACGGTCTTTTTTCAAAAGAATTTTTTAAATCGTCAGATTTAAGACGCAGCTTTAGGTGGATTTAAAACTTGCCAAACATTCCAGCGACCTTGCTTTTCAATTTCTTGAATTAAACGATCAGCAACTTCTGCTTCTTGTGGATATTTAACTTTATAGTTCTTTAAAACCTGAATGGCGTTCTTTTTTTGTTCCATGGCAATATAGTTATTTGCTGCAGAAAGATACGCTTCTTGAACACCGGCTTTCATTGCTTTGTCTAAGTATGGAATCGCTTCACGTTGACCACCACCTTCAGATAAACCAAAACCGAACCAGAAGTTTGCTTCTGCATCATCTTGGTTGATTTTTAAAATACGTTGTGCGTAAGTTAATGATTTAGTTGTGTACACAGAACCCAAATCAAGGTTACGTGCCATCACACTGGCTTTAAATGCACGAACTAAAATATCAAAAGAAGCATTGTCTTTAGACGCAAGCGTATCTAATTTTTGCGTAACTTCCTTGAGTTTAAGCTCAAACCCTTTGCGTTCTTGGCGTTGAACAAAACGTGGTGGATAGTGACGTGCTTTACCTTCAACAAGCTGTAAGAAATCATCAATTTCAGTAATGTCGATTTCATTATCACCTGCTAAAGCAGCAAATTTCATCGAACGTTCTTTGCTGTCAACAGTGGGGATAATCAGGCGGTTTTCTTCTAGGGTTAATTGCTTAGATGGGTCGGTTGGGCTAGTTACCACCATCTTAGTCACAGGCTGTGCTGCAGCTTTTTGTAAATTTAATTCAAAAGGAGGTGGTGCATCGTAGTTAAATGGGTTGAGTGCGTAGAAAGGTGGAGTCAGTTCAGGCTCTACAAAAATCATGGCATCTTTAGGAGCATTATTTTTAGTTGGGGCGCTTCCACAAGCGGCAAGGGTTAAAGCAATACAAGCAACTGCCAAGGGCTTAAGCGTCATATGATTCATCCATTAAATTTATTTTATAAAAAAAGCATGTTGGTCAGTCTAAAAAAACTCTGAACAACATGCAAGTTAAAGGCAATTTATTCTGATTGCTTTTGGTTAAGCTTTAGATTGATTACTTTGAGCTTCGCATTCGCGGCGCACATCTTCAATGATTTTAAGTTCTTCCTGACTAAAAGGTTGTTCATTAAGCTGTTGCTTTTTGAACGTTGGGTCAAGGAGAGACAAACGCTGACACAAATTATTCATACGTTTTTCATTGTGCTGAATACGATCTAACAATACACGCATACCTTCTAACATCGGGTCAGTTTGGTCTTGGGTTGCAGCATAAGGCTGGAAACCAATACTTTCTGCATAGTCGCGACGACGTGTTTCCGCTTCATCTTTTGGTTTATCTTTGGTGATAAAGCGTGCTGGATTACCCACAGCAGTAGTATTTGCAGGAACTTCTTTAGTCACGACGGCATTTGAACCGACTTTGGCATTTTTACCCACCGTAAATGGGCCCAAGATCTTTGCACCAGCGCCAACCACTACACCATCTTCCAAAGTTGGGTGACGTTTGCCTTTGTTCCAAGTCGTGCCACCTAAGGTCACACCATGGTAGAGGGTGACATCATCACCAATTTCAGCTGTTTCACCAATCACCACACCCATACCGTGGTCAATAAAGAAACGACGACCGATTTTCGCACCCGGATGAATCTCAATGCCTGTGGCAAAGCGGCTAAAAGAAGACAATAGACGAGCTGAGCCTTTACACTCTTTTTTCCAAAGTTCATGTGCCATACGATGCATGATTAAGGCATGAATTCCTGGATAAGTCGTTAAGACTTCGAGCGTATTTCGTGCAGCAGGATCGCGCGCGAATACAGCCTGTATATCTTCTTTGAGCTGCTTAAGCATTAGATTGATCCTCATTGTCTGTAGATTTTTTCCATGTTCCGTTATTTAAAGCCTGTACTCGGCTAAAGATGCCACGTAATAAGTGGTATTCCATACGATCTAATTGTATACGTCCAAATAGGCGACGCAAGCGTAAAGGTAATAATCTTGGATTTTTTGGATCCATAAATTCAATCTCTGCCAGCATTTTTTCAATATGCGGGTAGAACTGTTCCATCATTTCATGGGTCACCAAAGGTTCGTCCCATTCCATATCGATGTTATTGGTAACATGCATATTGGCATCAGGATTTGCAGTTAACTCAGTATGTGCAAGGGCGGCCATGCGCATTTCATAGCAAATGACTTGAATCGCTTGGGCAACGTTTAAGACGCCATATTCAGTATTTACTGGAATAGTGACATGGTAGTTGGCCATTGCTAATTCTTCATTGGTCAAACCACGGTCTTCACGGCCAAACACCACGGCAATTTCTTGCTGTTGTTCACAGACCGCTTTGAGAGACATTTCGGCAGCAGGGCGAGCGTCGAGTAATGGCCATGGGATGGTACGACTACGCGCACTAGTACCAAAGACAATATGACAATCTTTAATAGCTTCTTCTAATGATTCAACGATTTCAATTTGATCAATTAAATCGACAGCACCGGCAGCCAAAGCATTAATGTCCGGATGCGGGTAAGTCTTCGGTGCAACTAAGACCAACTTTGAAAGTCCCATGGTTTTCATGGCACGTAATGCACTACCAATATTTGCGGGTAATGTTGTATTCACCATGACAATACGCACATGGGAGAGATGTGCTGAAACCGCAGCATTGTCAGTTTGATTCATGATATTTCCAATATGTTTATTTAAAAAAGCAGTTCAAACAGCGTTTAAACTTTAAGAAAATTGATTGGCTTCTGCTTGGTATAAATCCATGGCATCATCCATGCTCATCCCATCTGGCGGTGGCGGAACCTGCGCAGGAATAGAGGCTTGTTCATAACTTACCGCTTTGGCAGCTTTGGATTTGACATGATATTCGACATGCAAAGATTCTTTACCGAAGTAGTCACGCAGCTTAGACAGTAATTCATCTAGTGGGGCAACTTTCCAGTTTAAGCCCAAATGAATGTCGGCCGTCGCATATGGATAGTCAATATATAACTGCACAGGGATATGCGTACACATATCGACATTGCAGAAAGGCAGTAAAATATTTTGGATGTCGCGTGATAGCGTTTTACTAAAATGTTCAGGTGTTAATTTAATTTGAATGGCATTGGCACGTTTTTGACGGATTTCATTCAAACTGAAGGCTTTGGTTAGACGACCCATTGGGCGATCAAAACCTTCACGCTCATAAATTTCACCTTCAATCACCACCACTTTTTCGTTTTGAATCACATCTTTGAAGCGGTTAAAACGTTCGTGATTCGCAGACACTTCAATACGTGCAGTACCATCATCGAGCGTCACCATCATGCGGTTCGGGAAGTTGGCAACATCGACGACTAGGCCTGCAAATACTGTAGTGGTACCACGTCGTGTAGGCGTAAGCTCATTAATGCGCTGTGAAATAAAGGCTTTTAGCTCTGATCGATACACATCGATCGGATGACCTGTTAGATAAAGCCCGAGAGTATCTTTTTCACCTTTAAGACGAACTTCATCAGACCACGGTTTAACAGGTTTAGAAGGTTTACGCTGAACTTCTTCAACTTCACCAAATAAATCCATCATCCCTGTTTCGCGGTTTGAACGGGCTTGCTCAGCCGCTTGTACAGCTTCTGGTAATTGCGCCATCAAGTCAGCGCGTTCTAATCCTAAACAATCCAATGCGCCACCACGAATCAATGCTTCAAGCGTGCGTTTATTGATTTTTTTTAGGTCAATACGATGGCAGAAGTCAAACAGATCTTTATATGGGCCATCTTGGATACGTGAGTCAATCACAGACTGCATGGCAGCTTCACCGACACCCTTGATCGCACCTAAACCATAGACGATGGTTTTTGGATCGCTGGCATGGAAATTATATAAAGACATATTGACCGAAGGTGGCAAGACTTCAAGACCATTAATACGACAGTCATCGATCAAGAACACCACGTTATCGGTATTCTGCATTTCCGAGGTCATCACTGCTGACATAAATTCAGCTGGGAAATGTGCTTTTAACCAAGCGGTTTGATATGCAACAAGGGCATAGGCTGCGGCATGGGATTTGTTAAAACCATAGCCTGCGAATTTTTCCATATAATCGAAGATATGGTTGGCCGTATCTGCATCAATACCTTTGGTTGCAGCACCTTCAGTAAAGATCTGACGGTGCTTAATCATTTCTTCGACTTTCTTTTTACCCATGGCACGACGAAGTAAATCCGCGCCACCCAAGCTATAGCCAGCACAGAACTGCGCTGCCTGCATTACCTGTTCCTGATACACCATAATGCCGTATGTCGGTTCAAGGACACTTTCTAGTAATGGATGTAAGTATTCAAACTCGCCACCATGCATACGGTAAATAAAGTCAGGAATCAGATCCATCGGGCCTGGACGGTATAAAGACACGAAAGCAATAATTTCTTCGAACTTACTTGGACGTGCCTCTTTCAGCATTTTTTTCATGCCGACGGATTCAAACTGGAAGACTGCTGTGGTATTTGCATCTGCGAACACAGCATAGGCAGGTTTGTCATCCAAAGGAATCAAGGAAATGTCGACAGGTGTAGTGATATCTGGACGGGCATTAATGTGCTTAATGGCATCTTCAATTACCGTTAAGTTACGTAAGCCCAAGAAGTCGAATTTTACTAGGCCTGCAGCTTCCACATCGTCTTTATCGAATTGGGCTACACGGTTAGTTCCATCTGCATCACACAGTACAGCGGAATAGTCGGTTAACTTGGTTGGTGCAATTACCACACCACCGGCGTGTTTACCTGTATTACGGGTAATGCCTTCAAGTTTGAGTGCCATTTCCCAAATTTCGGCTGCATCGTCGTTATCAGGATTTGATGGGTTGGTGACAATATCTTTTAGCTGTGGTTCGGCCTCAATGGATTCTTCCAAACTTAAACCTAAAGGCTTGGTCGGAATCATTTTAGAAATACGGTCAGCCAAACCATAAGATTTACCTAAGACACGGGCTACGTCACGAATTGCACCTTTTGCCGCCATGGTACCGAAAGTTGCAATCTGAGAGACCGCATCTCGACCATAAGTGCGTGCAACATAGTCAATAACACGGTCACGACCTGCAATACAGAAATCGACGTCAAAGTCGGGCATCGATACACGTTCAGGGTTTAAGAAACGTTCGAACAGTAGGTCATAACGTAGTGGGTCTAGGTCGGTAATTTTTAAACTATAGGCAACCAAGGAACCTGCACCCGAACCACGGCCTGGACCAACAGGGACGCCATTACCTTTAGACCATTGAATAAAGTCCATGACAATTAGGAAATAACCTGGGAATTGCATGGTCAGGATGATCCCAACTTCATAAGCCAAACGTTCATCATAAGGCTTACGAATTTCTGGCCAGTCGTCACCACGTTGTTCGACAGGGTACAAATGCGCTAAACGTTCTTCTAAACCTTCTTTTGATAAATGTTCAAAATAGGTGTCAATTGTATGACCTTCAGGAATTGGATAATCGGGAAGGTCATGGAAGCCTAAACGTAATGACACATTACAGCGTCGCGCAATGTGATAGGTATTTTCTATAGCCGTTGGAATGTCTGCAAACAGCTCCGTCATTTCCTCGGCAGTTTTAAAATACTGTTCAGGACTGTAATTTTTAGGGCGACGATTGTCACCGAGGACATAGCCATCGGCAATACAAACGCGTGCTTCATGTGCCTCGAAATCTTCTTTACGAATAAAATGCACATCGTTATGAGCAACCACACCAATGTTAAATTTCTTCGCAAGTTTTACTGCTTCGTGAATAAAGTCTTCTTCACCCGAGCGCTCAGTTCGTGTAATCGCTAGATAAACACGATTGCCAAATTTTTCGACCCATTCAGCTAACAGTGGTTCAGCTTTTTGCGGGTTGGAAGAGCAAAGCATTTTGCCGACATCACTTTGCATACCCAGTAAAACAATCAAGTCTTGGTGTTGATTTAAAATCCAATCTTTTTTTACGCAAGGAATATCAAGCTGTTGACCTGAAATATAACCTTCAGAAACCAACTCTGTTAGACTGCGCCAACCTTTATTGGTCATCGCTAGAAGAGTAGCTTTGTGTTCAGCATCATTCAGACGAATGGTTGAACCAAATATGGGTTTAATGCCTTTATCTAAGCACTTTTTATAGAATTTTACAGCAGCATGTAGATTTGAAAGGTCAGTAATGGCCAGAGCGGGCATTTCATCTGCAGCTGCAGCTTTTACAAGATCAGGTATACGTACAATAGATTCAGTAATGGAAAATTCTGTAAAAATACCAAGATGTACAAAGTGCATAGATGAGTCCCTGCGAAAACAGCTGCTGATTTTAGCATGCTCTGAGATCAAACTTGCGTTTATTGCATGGCTTTATGCAGATTTATAAATTCACTGTTTAATCAATAAACGCTGTATGACAAGCACCATTTAGCAAGCAATACCTTGATTAACTGAAAGAGCTATTAATTTGCTATTTTTAAAGTTGAAGACTAGATTGCCAATTTAGGGTAAATCATAGTTATGCGGCTCTTTCAGCACGGATTTTGCATGAGTCGATGAGAGTAAAATCACATATGCAACTTCATTTGGATTGGCCAATTTTGCACTTTCGGGAAAGTCTTTTACAAATTGTTGATAGTCATATTGGCTTATCAGATGTTTTGACCCAATTTGAATTTTATCGCGTATTTGCGTGGAGTTATCCCATTCCATCCAAACATCCCCTTTGGTTTGTCCAAGTTGGGCGAAGCTGCTTTTATTTTTATAGAATGAATCATTTTTAACTTGAGGATTGTCCTCAGCATAAATTTCAAATTTTAGAAATTTACCTTTTGATGTGACATGAAATTCAGTATTGCCGGTACATTCTGAATATTCATATTTAAGCTTTACTGGATTTTTGCTGATTAATGCATTTGCTTTTGATGCAGGCAAGGGTAAGGCTAAGTCAACATCATTTACCTTAATACTAGTTAGATAGTCATAATCAGCAATGGATGCAGATGCTGCTGAAGTGATGAATATCCCCGTTGTGTAAAAAGTTAAGCGGAAAATTTGTGTTAGCAGTATTGTTTGCATGGAGAATATAAAATTCTATTCTTTTGATATTTTGTACTCATTCAAGTTTTTGTAAACGTAATATTGAAGGTTATATTTTAAATTTTATGGTGTTGCTAATTTGCCGTCAAAATAATTTAAAATTAAAAAGAATTTTGGTTTAATTGCGGTATTAAAAACTAAATTTTAGAATCTAAGAAACTAAAAAGCCCTCCGAGGAGAGCTTAAATATATGAATTATGCAGGCTTAGCGCAGTTTTGATAACCAGTCCCCCAGACTTTGAACAATTTGTACCAAAATCAACAATACAATGACGGTCATGATGACCACGCTACTATCAAAACGTTGATAACCATAAGAAATGGCAAGATCACCGATACCGCCTGCACCTACTGCACCCGCCATGGCTGTTGCACCAATTAAGCTAATGGTTGCAGTCGTTAAGTTTAAAATTAAAGAGCTACGAGACTCTGGTAGGACAAATTTAGTAATGATTTGCAGCGGAGATGCACCCATCGCTTGAGCAGACTCAATGATGCCGTCATTCACTTCAAGCAACGAAGTTTCAATCAGACGACCAATGTAAGGACCAACATAGATTGTGAGAGGAACAATTGCAGCCCAAGTACCAATTGAAGTACCCACAATGACTTTGGTCAAAGGGATGACCGCAATCAGGAGGATAATAAATGGCAATGAACGCAGCGCATTCACAATCGGGTTCAAACCATGGTAGATGACACGGTTAGGCAAAATGCCTTGTGGACGTGAGACATATAAAATCACGGCCTGGATAAAACCCCAAATACAGCCAAAGAGCATGGCAAAGAACACCATGTGAAAAGTTTCTTGTAGGGCAGTGACGAACTGATCCATGGACAAAGAACTTTTCCAAAAGGGTGCTGTAATTTGAGTCAGCCATTGAACAATTAAATCTCTCATTGCTGAACTCCTGCTTGAGTGACTTCAACGCCATGTTGTTCTAAGAACGCCACCGCTTGTTGAATCAATGCTGCATCACCTAATAGCTGAACGAACATTTGCCCAATTACCGCACCATTAATTTCAGTCATATTGGCAAACAAAATATTCAGGCTAATATCAAACTGTTTAATTACCGCCTGAATGACAGTTTCTTGTGCCGAACTGCCCAGAAATTTTAAACAATAAATACTGTTATGGTTTTGATTTTCTAGATTATTTAAAATAGTAACAGGAAGCTGTTGCTGCAATACAGTTTGAATAAAGTTTTTGGTTGTAGTGTGTTTTGGCTGACTAAAAATCTCTAATGTTGATCCGTGTTCGATGATTTTCCCTTGTTCCATCACCGCAACATAATCACAAACAGATTCAATCACATCCATTTCATGGGTGACCATCACAATAGTAATGCCTTGTTCTTGATTGATTTTCTTTAATAACGCCAATACCGATTTGGTAGTTTGCGGATCGAGAGCTGATGTTGCTTCATCACACAGTAAAATTTTAGGATGATTGGCAAGCGCACGGGCAATCCCGACACGTTGTTTTTGGCCACCAGAGAGCTCATCTGGATAGGCATTTTTCTTATGTTTTAGGTCAATAAATTCGAGCAACTCTTCTAAACGTTTTTGGCGTTCAGCTTTAGACACACCTAAAAGTTTAAGCGGCATTTCAATATTTTCTGCAACTGTTTTGGTTTGCAGTAAATTGAAGTGCTGGAAGATCATGCCAATATTGGTTCTTTCTTGACGTAGCTCTGCCGAATTTAAAGCAGTAAAGTCTTTATCATGAATAATAATTTGCCCTTCACTAGGACGTTCTAGCAAATTAATTAAACGGATTAAGGTACTTTTGCCTGCACCACTGTAGCCAATTAGACCGAAAATACAGCCATCTGGAATGTCCAGATTAATCTGATCCAGTGCTGTAACGGTTTGGCCTTTAAGCTCAAAATGCTTGGAGATATTTTTAAATTGGATCATAGCGTCAAAAAAGGTTCAGAAATGAAAAAACAGGCAAAGTAAACTTTGCCTGTTTATTTGAAGAAATTATATTACTATTTTGCTTCAGTGAGGTAGCTAGTTGGTTTGTTTACATCAATTTTAGTACCACCAAAATGTTCATCGATGTAAGTTTTAACTGCTGGAGTGTGATAAAGCGCGCCTACTTTTTGTAGAACTGGGTCATTTTGACGGTCAGCAGCAACAGCAAGAATGTTCACGTTCATTTTTGTACTTTGGTCGATTGGCTCATAGTAAACCGCATCTTTCAGTACGTTTAAACCACCTTCCATCGCAAGGGTATTACCCAAAACAATCGCATCAACTTCGTCTTTAACACGAACAGCAGTCGCCATTTGAATTGGTTTGATTACGATTTTCTTCGCATTTTCAGTTACGTCATCAGGTGTACCTTTTACATCGTCAAAATCAGCTTTAAGTTTGATTAAGCCAGCAGATTGAAGTAGTAACAATGCACGCGATTCGTTTGCGCCATCATTTGGAATCGCGATTGTTGCACCTGTTTTGAACTCTTCAAGTTTTTTGACTTTGCTTGAATAGATACCCATTGGCTCTAAATAAGTAGTCGAAAGCGGTGCGATTTTATCTTTATTGTTGTCATTAAACGCAACCATATAGGCATATGACTGGAATGCATTAACATCAATTTCTTTGTTCGCTACAGCAGTGTTCATAGACACATAGTCAGTAAAGTTTTTCACTTCAAGTTTAATGCCAGCTTCTTTGGTTTCAGGAAGCGTAGCAATATAGCGCCAAATATCAGCATCTGAACCAGTCGAAGCCATGGTAACAGTTTGCACTTCTGCAGTGTCTTTTTGTTGTGCGGCGTCAGTTGCAGGAGCTTCTTGTTTACCACAGCCTGAAAGGCCCACAGATAAACCGAGAACTAATCCTAGGAGCTTTTTCATATATTCACCCGAGTAAATTTATAAAATTAATAAATTCACAAATCATATTATGGAGAGATTTACTTAAGTCTTTTATCAGACAGGCTGATAGATGCTTAATAATTTAAAATGCTACACAGACTTATACAATTAGATCTGAATCTATTTCCAAATGGGAAAAGATAGCCATTGCAAGCTGCTGTAAACAAAAGATTTAATAAAGCAAATCTCTATATTTCGCTAGGCATCATATCAATTTTTTATTATTCAATATAGTGATTTAAAAAGTTATGCTTAGCACCAAAAATGTATATGGAATATGTTTAATTAAATAATTTAATAAGTAAAAACAATATATTATTTATAATTAAACTATTTAAGTGCGTCATTTGTATAAGTTTAGGTCTATATAACAAATTTTAAAATGTATTGCTGAAAAAATGATAAAAATGAAAAAGTCCTGTCATACACAAAATTTGTAACATTCATGTGTGAAAATAACGAAGTGCTCCAATCTAATCTGCATTGAAATCTTTATTGATACATTTACAGTTCAACTCTGATTCATGGTTTTTCAAAATCTTAGATCTAAATCTGAGGAAGATTGAATCCGCTACATTGTTTAATATAAGCTGCTTTATAATTGATCATAATAAATTGCTATGTGCGGCACGCTATGTTAAATCAGTTTGATTTCGTCTCAATTGTAAAAAGCCTACAGTACATTATGGCGGTAGATCGGTGAGCCATGTTTTAAAAATGGAAGATGGTAGTCAAAAAACCATCGGTGTATTTTTACCTTCAGAGCAATCCATGACGTTTGAGGCGCATGTGAAAGAACGTGTTGAAATCACATCAAGATAGTGTGTTGTGCAAATTGGGGAGCAGGGCGAGTTTGTTCAATATAATTCTGGCGAAAGCTTTATTGTTCCACAAGATTCAATTTTTAAAGTGCAATGTACCGATGTTGTCGACTATGTATGCCATTTTGATTAAGCATGCTTAGACAAGTTTGCAGTTGCTTCAGCTTACACCTCAAGATGTTTTAATCGCTAGTGATCGAATTTGATATTTTTTCTTAACCCTGCATTTAGCAGGGTTTTTTATATGATTTAATGAATGATTTAGCTTTCTTATGCGAAATCCTGTAGTTACTAAAATTAAAGAATTTAACATCACCTATAGTCACTGTTTGGCAGAGTTAATGTGCTTTGGTTTTGCCGTGAATAATTATTGAATTAGCAAAAGGGGATGTGCAAATAATCACTACGCTGTATTTCATACAGCACATGACGGTTTAATGGATGATCCGCTGGTACATGCGGATGATTAAATTCACGGACTTTTTGCATACCAATGCGTTGCATGACATGTTCTGATGGTGTGTTCAAACTTGCTGTAAAGGAAATAACTTTATCTAATCTTAAGTTTCGAAAAGCATGCTTGAGTACAGCTTTTGCGCCTTCAGTGGCATAACCTTGATGCCAATATTGCGGCAGTAAGCGCCAACCAATTTCTGGTGCATCGGCTATTTCAAACTCAGGGGGATGTACATGTAAGCCGATAAAACCAATAAATTCGCCTGTGGCTTTCAATTCAACGGCATATAAACCCCAACCACGTGTTTCTATTGCATCGCGTAGGCGCTGCATAAATGTGGTGGCTTCTGAAGCATCGAGTTTTTTTAGAAAATAACGCATGACGTCGTCATCTGCACACATTTGGATAAATGGGGCAGTGTCGGAGTCTTTCCATTGGCGGAGGATGAGGCGAGGCGTTGCGATAAACTGATTCATGCTAATTCATCTTTATCTTTTAATTGCTTTGCTTTCTAATAAATATAGTTCATTAATCAATAAAAATTCACGTATTTGTTGTGAATAAGGCTTATCAACTTCACTATGTGCACGTTCATTTCTATAAGCAGTAAATATATTGGTAAATAGACAACCTAGGGCATTTGAAACCTTTTCATTGTTTGTATCCCATGAATAAATTGATTTGCGTTGTTTATCTGAAATGAATGCGGTTTTTAAAAGACTGTTAGAAAACAGACTATGATCATTAATTTTATCTTTGACAATATCTTCTAATCTTGTATATGCCGTTAAGATTGAGTAATTGGGATCATCATTAAATTTAAGAGCAAGATCGAAAATTCGAGAATCAACCAAGTGGAAAGGTAATTCTGTTGGATAGAAACGGTCATTATTGATTTGGTATTCCGTAGTTTTATAAATTGCATAGATGTATTCGTATATGTTAATTGGCCTTACAACTCTAGCTGTGAACATTGTTTCAAGATCTGCATCTGATAATGAACTATGATTTACTTTCTTCATTAATTTTTCAGAAATATTAATTTCTTCAACTTCTATATTGTGCTTTAAAAGAAGTTGCAGTGATGATGCTAATCCTTTAGGTCCTTCACCAGAATAGCCTGAACTAAAGCCTGATCTGATAATGTAAGTATTTCTATTAGATTTGATTAAATATGCATGTATTTGATTGCAAGATAAAAGTAATGCTTTTTCAATATATGTTTGAGTTTGGAGAATGACACCAATAGCGTCTAAACAATCTTGAGTATAAGGTGTCCCTAAATATTGTATTTCTTCAGATGGTCGATTAAATAAATTAAAGATCATTTTAATAAAGTATTTGTTTGATATTTAATTGAATATATCAAAAAAAACCCGCACTCGGCGGGTTGTTTATTTAATTTAAATTAAGATTAAGCATTTTCACGCGCAATCGCACGGTAACCAATATCTTTACGGTATTGAACGCCGTCAAACGTTACTTTTTGGCACAGCTCTAAAGCTTTCGCTTGCGCTTCGCCAATGGTGTTGCCTAGCGCAGTCACACAAAGCACACGACCGCCAGCAGTCACAATGTCACCATTCTCAAGTGCTTTTGTACCCGCATGGAATACTTTCGCATCAGCCATTTCAGTGTCTAAACCTGAAATTACATCACCATTGCTTGAAGTTTCAGGGTAGCCACGTGACGCAAGTACGATACCTACAGTCTTACGCTCATCCCAATCTGCTTCTTTTGGTAAGTTACCTGCAATACCAGCTTCAACAAGGTCAACTAAAGATGATTTTAAACGCATCATAATTGGTTGAGTTTCAGGGTCGCCAAAACGGCAGTTGAACTCGATCACTTTAGGCTGACCTTGTTCATCAATCATTAAACCTGCGTATAAGAAACCTGTATACACGTGACCGTCTTTTTTCATACCTTCAACGGTAGGACGCATCACTTCATTCATGGTTTTTTCAAATACGTCAGCCGTCACCACAGGAGCAGGAGAGTAAGCACCCATACCGCCCGTATTTGGACCTTGGTCGCCTTCAAAGATACGTTTGTGATCTTGAGAAGTCGCCATCGGCAAGATGTTGTCGCCATCAATCATACAAATGAAAGACGCTTCTTCACCCGCAAGGAATTCTTCGATCACTACACGTGAGCCAGCATCACCAAATTTGTTGCCTGCAAGCATGTCATCAATCGCATCAAATGCTTCTTGATTGGTCATGGCAACGATCACGCCTTTACCCGCAGCAAGGCCGTCAGCCTTGATTACAATCGGCGCGCCATTTTTTTCAACAAATGCTTTTGCTGCATCTACTTCTGTAAATACATCATAGAAAGCAGTTGGAATGTTGTGGCGTTTTAAGAAGTGCTTCGCAAATGCTTTAGAGCCTTCAAGCTGTGCAGCAAATTGAGTTGGGCCCCAAATTTTTACACCCGCTTCACGGCAAGCATCCACCACACCATTGACTAGTGGTGCTTCGGGGCCAACCACGATCAAATCAACTGCATTATTTTTTGCAAAGTCGATAATCGCAGCATTGTCTAAAATATTTAGTGCAACATTTTCGCATTTATTTTCAGTTGCAGAACCCGCATTACCCGGTGCTACAAATACTTTTGCGACTTTGTCATCTTGTGCGATTTTCCATGCTAATGCATGTTCACGACCGCCATTACCCAAAACTAAAATATTCATCGGTTCATACTCCATGAATCGAAAATGACATAAAGTCCTCAGCCTAAAAATAGGAGAGGACTTTATGCAAGATTAGAAATCTGTTTTAAACCACATGTATGACTTTGTCATTACATTCTAAGCGCTGTGCTTAGTGACGGAAGTGACGCATGCCAGTGAAGACCATTGCAATACCAGCTTCATCAGCAGCAGCAATTGTTTCTTCATCACGCATAGAACCACCCGGTTGGATAATGCATTTAATGCCCGCTTTCGCAGCGTTATCAATACCATCACGGAATGGGAAGAATGCATCAGATGCCATTACAGCGCCTTCAACAACTAAACCAGCGTGTTCAGCTTTAATTGCTGCAATACGTGCAGAGTTAACGCGGCTCATTTGACCTGCGCCAACACCAATGGTTTGACGGCCTTTCGCATAAACAATCGCGTTAGATTTAACGTATTTCGCAACTTTCCAAGCAAAGATCAAGTCATCAATTTCTGCTTCAGTTGGCGCACGTTTAGTCACAACTTTAAGGTCATCTTTCGTGATCATGCCTAAGTCTTGGTCTTGAACCAACAAACCGCCATTCACACGTTTGTAATCTAACTGAGCTTTACGTTCTGTGATCGCAGGAAGTTCGCCACATACCAGTACGCGTACGTTTTTCTTCGCACCAGTCACTTCAAGCACGCCTTCAGCAACGCTAGGAGCAATGATCACTTCAACGAATTGACGGTCAACAATTGCTTGAGCAGTTGCAACGTCTAATTCACGGTTGAATGCAATGATGCCACCGAATGCAGATTCAGGGTCAGTTGCATAAGCAAGGTCATAAGCCGCTTGGATGCCGTCTAAAGATACTGCTACGCCACATGGGTTTGCGTGTTTTACGATGACACATGCAGGCTTAGCAAATGATTTTACACATTCAAGTGCTGCGTCAGTGTCTGCGATGTTGTTATAAGATAATTCTTTACCTTGAAGTTGTTTCGCAGTAGAAACAGATGCTTCAGTTGCTGTGTCTTCTACATAGAAAGCAGCAGATTGATGCGGGTTTTCACCGTAACGTAAGTCTTGAACTTTGTTCAATTGAGTATTGAAAGTACGCGCAAATTTATCTGCTTGACCTTCTTCCTTACCTACGCGAGCGCCTAAGTAAGATGCAATCATGCCGTCATACTGTGCAGTATGTTCAAATGCTTTAACCGCTAAGTCAAAACGAGTTGCATGTGAAAGTGAACCTTCAGCTTTTAACTCTTCAACAACAGTTCCATAGTCAGCAGCATTTACCACGATACCTACAGATGCATGGTTTTTCGCAGCAGCACGAACCATTGTTGGACCACCGATGTCGATATTTTCGATTGCATCAGCAAGTGAGCAGTTTGGTTTTGCAACAGTTGCAGCAAATGGATAAAGGTTTACCACAACTAAATCGATTGCATCGATGTTGTGTTCAGCCATCACAGCTTCGTCTAGACCGCGACGAGCTAAGATACCACCATGAATTTTCGGATGTAGCGTTTTTACACGGCCGTCCATCATCTCTGGGAAACCTGTGTGCTCTGAAACTTCAACTACGGCAACATTATTGTCTTTCAACAATTTGTATGTTCCGCCAGTAGATAAAATTTCTACCCCTAGAGCAGCAAGTTCTTGTGCAAATTCAACAATTCCAGTCTTGTCAGACACAGAGATTAAAGCGCGTTTAATAGTCATGATCTTCGTCACAGTTTTCAAGGAACAGATTAAAACAAAATTAGCAAAATGCAGGTTAAAAAAAATGCCTGCGGAAGCCGCAAGCATTTTATCATTTATTCACTCATTAAACCGTGAGCTTTCAACTTTTTACGTAAAGTACCACGGTTTAAGCCGAGAATCTCAGCAGCGCGGGTTTGATTACCACGTGTATATTCAAGAACTACAGATAGAAGAGGCTTCTCCATTTCCGCCAGCACCATATCGTATACCTGAGATGGTTGCTCGCCTTGCAATTGTGCAAAGTAATGGCGAACTGCGCGATCTACGTGAATACGAAGAGCGACATCAGATTGTGCAGTAAAAATAGGAGATTTGCTATTCATGCGAATTAATCCGAAAAATCAAATATCACTTGGGTAAAGTGATTTGTTAAAAGTGGTCTATAAACTTGAATGAACTCCGTTTTAGTTCCTAATGCGGAGTTCTAAAACTTGTACATTACTTGTAGCTTGACACAACTCGCAAAATTGTTCGAAAAATAAGCGTAACAATAGATTAATAATTGTTACAGCCTAAAAAACAAACAAAAAATCTACTCAATACGCAATAAATATTAAAGCGCACGGTTGGGATTGTATTTGTTGTGAAAAATTAGCGAGGAGTTTGCAGCACAAAGCTTTCGTGGCGCGTATCATACCATTGTCTAGGAAAAAGTGAGCAAGAAAACTGCATTTTTTTTATGTTTTTTTTACTTTTTTAATAGTTTTTTCCAATATTAGGGGCGAATCAACTCAATTGAATAATTATCGAAGCTTTTGCGTGCAATTGGTAGGCTAAATTGGAATTTAAAAGGACTACTTTTGGGGATCCGTTGGATGCCATGCAGACTTTTGTCCAAATACTCTTCAGGTAAAAGCGTATAGTTTGCTATTTCAGTACCATTTTCTTTTAGTGAAATTTTCATATTGGGTAAGGCAAGGCTACGGTCATGAAAATTGATCATTTCACCTGTAAAACGTGTTTCATTATTTCCAATGCTACGAATTTTGACTTTTTTGGTACTAATTAAACTGTAATGTTCCTCTAGACGTGAACAATTAAAGACATCACAGACCGCTGTGAATGCAGCACCCATTACTGGGCTGTTTTTTAAATATTGAGGATTGAACCAGAAAAACTGGAATATAAGTGCACCAAATAAGAAAGCATTAATACAGAACCACATAAAATAATTCAGTGGTGTACGTTTTTTATCTTTTTCAGCCTGTTCTGCCCAATTTACAGCAGGCAGGTTGCCGATCGGTTCGGTGCTGAAATAATTTAAGTTATTTAAATAAGTTTTTAGATCGATATTAGAGTTTTCGACTTTTTGATCAAATAGTTTTAATAAATGGTGGGTTGGTGTTTCTTCAATAGTCACTGGTGTAAGCGTATTATTAAATTCGCTGACATTAATAATAGTATTGGAGTTTTTCTGCGGTGCATTTTCTTGCTCAGGGGTAGAAAAAGACAACGCTTTATCTACCACCAAATGAGACAGTGCATTAAAAGATGTAGAGCACTTTGGGCAACAAACCATGCCCTGAGCGACAGTAAGCTGCGGAACAGTTACTTTATATGTTGTAAAACAAGTTGGGCAGTTAGTTAATTTGTCGCTCATAAGTACACATTTTAAATTTTAATACTGTTGGCGTTTACCCGAAATTCGGCACCATGTTTCGTCACGTTTTTCTACGTCTAATATATCAAAAAATTCAGAATAAACACTAGAAACATCAGAAACTTGCTCTTCAATTACACCTGCAAGTGCGAATTCGCCCTCAGATTTAATTAAAGTTGAGAATTCTGCAGCCAAGGCCATTAGAGGGCCTGCAAGAATATTAGCAACAAACACATCGGCTTTTTGTCCAGCGAGCTCTTGGTTGAACTCTTCAGGTAGGCCTACATACAGATTTTCCAGTACACCATTCAATTCTGCATTTTGTTGTGTTGCTAAAACGGCTTGTGGGTCAATATCAGTGGCATAAACTTTTTTTGCACCCAAAAGTAAAGCGGCAACACCTAAAATACCAGAACCACAACCGTAGTCGATGACGATTTTATCCTTAAGATCAACTTTACCTAACCATTGTAGGCATAAGAATGTAGATGCATGGTTACCAGTACCAAATGCAAGACCTGGGTCTAGTTTGATGTTAACGGCGTCTGCTTCAGGTGCTTCCATCCATTCTGGGACGATCCAGTATTTTTCACCAATTTGAATAGGCTCGTAAGCATCCATCCATGTGCGTTCCCATTCTTGGTCTTCAATGAATTCGCTACGCATTGGTGCTTCTGGAAGTTGAGCTTTAATAAATGTTTCTAATGCGGCAACATCAATTTCTTCATCATCTTCTTGTGCATAGATACCAGTTACGATCACTTTATTCCAAAGTGGTGTTTCACCTGGAAGTGGTTCAAGTAAATCCTGATTTTCTGCATCATCTAGCGTGACACTGACTGCACCTAAAGAACTGAGCAGCGTTTCAGTGTAATCAACTTGAGCTTTTTCAACAGTAATATGAATTTGTAACCACTTCACGGACATAACCTAAATGAGTTTTATAAAAAGCTATTGTAACGGAACTCGGCAACTTGCAGCTAGCGATTATCAAAATTGACAAAAAATAAAAGGATGCACGTGGCATCCTTTTAACTTTTCAGCGACTTAACTTTTAATTGTTTCTGTTGTAGTTGTCGAGATCGGTGCGAAACGTGTAATTAGGAAGCCAAATACAGCGGCAAAGATATACATAAAGATTGAATAAACCGCTGCAGGCATTGCAACGGCCGAGCTGGCCATCACTGTTAAGGCGATGGTCATGGCTAACGTACTGTTATGAATGCCGATTTCAAATGCACAAGCACGTGCCTGAGCACTATTGATGCCGAATAGTCTGGGAACAAAATAACCGATACATAAGCTGAAGATGCAGAATAGAACCGTTGCTAAGCCAACTTGAGTTAGATAAGCTGCAATATTATGTCGTTCAGAGTAAATAGCACCAATAATTATTAAGATGAGAAAGACCACAGCAAAGATACGGAGTGGTTTATGCAGTTTCTCAGTTAGTTTAGGTGAATAGTGACGAAGTAACATACCTATACAGACGGGGATGATAATGATGCCGAAAACTTGGAGGATTTTTCCAAACTGCAGACTGATTTGTTGCCCTTCTTGCATGAAGTGCATTATCGAAAAATTCACGATCAATGGAAGGGTTAATGCTGCAATGACTGAGTTGATGGCGGTCAGGGTAATATTTAAAGCCAAGTCACCTTTAAATAGATAGCTAAATAAGTTCGCTGTACTACCACCAGGTGAGGCTGCAAGTAGCATCAAGCCGACAGCAAGCAGTGGTGGTAATGCTAGCAGTTTACATAGTAGAAAGGCGATACCGACAAGCAACACGAGCTGGCAAAATAATGCGATCAACACGGCTTTAGGGTGCTTGGTGACACGTGCGAAATCTTTGGGGGTAAGTTCTAGCCCAAGCCCGATCATAATAAAGGCCAGTGCTAATGGCAAAAGAACCGTAATAATTCCAGAATCCATCTTATTTATTCTCCTTGAGCATATTTAATGGTTTTTCACCAAAGTCCTTATGGTGATTACGTTTGAAAAATAGTTTAGGTTTTCACTTGTTGAATTAGGTGGCTGCCACGGCGTGTCAAAATAAAACCAAATAAGGTTGCCAATAAATACATAAAAATAGAATAAACACCGGCAGGTATTGCGACTGTGGTGTTTTCAAGCACACTCAGTGCGATGGTTAGCGCGATACTGGTGTTATGAATACCAATCTCAAAGGTACACGCACGAGCCTGCTTTTCAGGCACATCCGAGAGGAATGGAATTAAGTAACCCAAAAATAGTCCACTGAAACAGAGTAAACAGGTTGCAATGCCGACGCTGGCAAAATACGTAATAATGTTGGATTGTTCACGCAAAACTGCGAGTGTAAAGATAAGAATTAATAAGAAAATAGACAACATTCGCATCGGTTTGTTGATGTGATATGCAATGGTCGGAAAGGAGTTGCGAATAAACATACCGAAACATACCGGTATCAAAATAATCAGAAATACATGTGTGATCTTATCAATAGGCATGCCAATACTGGTACTTTCACCAACAAAATGCAAAATGGATAGATTGACGATAAAAGGCAATGTAAAGCACGAAACAACTGAGTTAATGGCCGTTAAGCTAATGTTTAATGCAACGTCACCTTTATATAGGTAGCTGAATAGGTTTGCTGTGGGGCCGCCGGGTGAAGCCGCAAGCAACATGAGTCCGACCGCGAGTAAAGGGGGTAACTCAAGCAACTTACACAGGAAAAACGCAATGCTGGTCAGTAGAATAAGCTGAGTAAATAAAGCGATGAAAATAACTTTTGGATAGCGTCCAACGCGTAAAAAGTCTTTGACTGAAAGTTCAAGTCCCAAACCCATCATCATAATGGCTAAAGCAATGGGTAGAAAAAATGCAAATAATCCCGAATCCATGGAATTTCCTGATATTTTTATCCTTATAGTGTTTTTGAGTTTATCTCAGTTTAATAAATAAGCAATAAATAAAAGCGAGTAAAAACTGATGTTTTACCCGCTTTATTTTTGATCTGTTAATTGGTCGATATTTTCATCGACAACTGTTTATTTAGGACGAGGAGGAGTGAACCCTAAAGCACATTTTCCTTTTATTTCTTGTCCATTAATCGTTGCAGTAGTGGCTTTTGCATCTGCACTACATGTGCTTAATAATTTGGCTTCTTCACCATGAAGATTTGCATTTTTGGAAGAGCTAAAAAATTGTGGTTCGCAGGTACCATTCCAGATAATACCGCGATAGGCGAATGATACTTGAGCGCCTTGGCTTTTACCTTTACAGACTTGTTGATATCGCTGTGCATCATACACTTTCTCAACTTTATCATTGGCTGAGGCAGCAAATGGTGATAAACATAAACCGCATAAAACCGTGGATAGCAAAATATTCTTATTCATGCTTATAGTCCTTATGATTCTCATGGGATCTATAACAGAATAAAAAATAATCAGAATAAAACAACAATCTTCGAGTAACATTTGCTTGAGAAATGTATATTTTTATGTGGAATATGCAAAGTATGTATGTTCTTAAAGAAATATATAGGCATAAAACAGTAGCCAATAACAATAAAATCGAGTTAATCAGTCAACTTATCGGTGAATTTTTGCTATAATCTTCCGTCATCCTTTTTTAATCTCCTTTACCACTATGCATTATCCTAAAGTTTACGATGTCATTGTTATCGGCGGCGGTCACGCGGGTACTGAGGCAGCTCTTGCTGCGGCACGTATGGGTCGACAGACTTTACTCTTAACTCATAATATTGAGACTTTAGGGCAGATGAGCTGTAACCCGGCCATTGGTGGTATTGGTAAATCACATTTAGTCCGTGAAATTGATGCGCTTGGCGGTGCTATGGCATTGGCTGCCGACAAAGGTGGTATTCAATTTCGTATTTTAAACTCACGTAAAGGTGCAGCAGTACGAGCGACTCGTGCCCAAGCTGACCGTGTACGTTTTAAAGCTGCGATCCGTCATACTTTAGAAAACCAGGCGAATTTGGATATTTTCCAACAAGCCGCTGATGACCTTATTGTTGAAGGCGATACCGTTAAAGGTGTAGTCACCCAAATGGGTATTCGCTTTGATGCGAAAACTGTTGTATTGACTACAGGTACATTCTTAGGTGGAGTGATCCACGTAGGTCTAAATAATGCTTCAGGTGGTCGTGCGGGCGATCCTCCTTCAATTTCATTGGCTGCGCGCCTTCGTGAATTGAACTTACCTGTAGGTCGTTTAAAAACTGGTACACCACCACGTATCGATGCACGATCAGTTGATTTCTCTGTGATGACGCCACAGCCGGGTGATTTCCCATCTCCGACTATGTCGTTCATGGGTGATGTGTCGATGCATCCTGAGCAAATCAATTGCTATATCACACATACCAACGAGAAAACTCACGATATCATTCGTGGCGGCTTAGACCGTTCACCAATGTATACTGGTGTGATTGAAGGTGTGGGTCCACGTTACTGCCCATCGATTGAAGATAAAATTCATAAATTTGCCGATAAAGATTCGCATCAAGTGTTCTTGGAACCTGAAGGTTTGGACACACATGAGCTTTATCCAAACGGTATTTCAACTTCTTTACCATTCGATGTTCAGTTTGAATTGGTTCGCTCGATTCGTGGTATGGAAAATGCGCACATTTTGCGTCCGGGTTATGCGATTGAGTACGATTATTTCAACCCACAATCATTGAAATTTTCTTTAGAAACCAAATCGATTAATAACCTGTATTTTGCAGGTCAAATTAACGGTACAACGGGTTATGAAGAAGCGGGTGCGCAGGGCTTGCTTGCAGGCTTAAACGCAGCACGTCGTGCATGGGATCAAGAGCAATGGACACCAAAACGTGATGAAGCGTACATGGGCGTGTTGGTTGATGACTTGATTACTCTCGGTACTAAAGAACCGTACCGTATGTTCACGTCACGTGCGGAATACCGTTTGATGCTTCGTGAAGACAATGCGGATCAGCGTTTAACTGCCATTGGTCGTGAAATGGGGCTGGTAGATGATGCGCGTTGGGATTCGTTCTGCCAAAAAATGGAAGCTGTAGAAACGGAGAAAGGTCGTTTACAACACCTTTGGGCAGCGCCAAACAATCCACTAGGCAAAAAATTCGTTGAAATGACTGGCGATGACCTGTCAAAAGAAACCAATGCAATTGATTTGCTCAAACGTCCAAATATCAACTTTGCGCAAATTGCTGAATTGACTGGTTCAGAAGTTTCAGCATTTGTTGGAGAGCAAATTGAAATTGCTGTGAAATATGCGGGTTATATTAACCGTCAGCAAGAAGACGTTGCGCAAATGAAACGTTTGGAAGATACACGTATTCCTGCTGATTTTGATTACGATGTAGTTTCTGGTCTTTCACGTGAAATCACCATGAAGCTGAAAAATGTATTGCCTGAAACATTGGCACAAGCAAGTCGTATTCCGGGTGTTACACCTGCGGCTGTTCAATTGGTGATGATTACCATCCGTAAGAATAACCAAGCGAAAAAATCTGCATAAGATTTAGAGTTAAATAAAAAACCCGCTCAGTTGCGGGTTTTTTATTGCCAATAAATTATTGGCTGTTGGTATTTGATCGGATTAAATGAATATTTTGATCATCATTAGTTTTAGCTATGGTTTGATTATTAAAATCTTTCATAAACCTAAGTGATTGATAATTAGTTATAAATACAAAAAATAAGATCTAAAAACTATTGATATACAAAGTTTTAGGTCTTAATGGTGGGCTTTTGGTCGTGTGAATTCCGACCTTTGTAGTGGTATTTATTCTACCCAATAAAGCCGAAACTTCAGGGCATGGCGTACAAGTGGGTTTACGCTACATGAATGGAGTTTGATTATGGCAAATCAACAATCGGGAAAAATTCAAAAATTTCTAACGGTATTTTTGTGTTTCTGGGTAGCATTTTTTGAAGGTTTTGACCTGCAAGCGCCCGGTATCGCAGCAAAAGGAATCGCAGCGACATTTTCCTTAGATCAAGTGCAAATGGGTTATGTGTTTAGCTTAGGTGTGTTTGGTATGTTATTTGGCGCGTTCTTTGGGGGGCGTGTCGCTGACTATTTGGGACAGAAGAAAGTCCTGATGCTGTCGATTTTTATCTTCGGTGTATTTATGTCGATTACGGCAGTTGCACCAAGTATTGAAATTTTATATATCGCACGATTCTTTACAGGTTTAGGTTTGGGTGCTGCGATGCCAACGATGATCTCGGTGGTGGGTGATGAAGCGACGGATGCTAACCGTGGGCGCTTAAATAGTTTGATGTACTGTGGCTTACCCGTAGGTGCAATCTTTGTTGCTGGCTTGGGTATTGTCTTTAAAGATATCTCATGGCATACACTATTTTTAATTGGTGGTTTAACGCCTTTAATCTTGATTCCATTCATGGCGATTATCTTAAAAGATAAGCGTACAGAAAAAGTTCAGGCAGAAACCAAGGAAACGGTTCCACCGATGGGGCAAATCCTTTTTGCTGAACAGCGTTATAAGTATACATTGCCGCTTTGGCTGAGTTTCTTCTTTACCTTAATGGTGAACTATATTCTGATCAGTTGGTTGCCTAACTTGCTTATGGGGCAAGGGCTGGAAAAGCAACAAGCTTTCATGATCATGTTGATGTTCCAAGTGGGCGCAGTGATTGGTACGCTGGGTTTAGGCTACTTACTTGATCGCCTAAAATTATGGCAAATGGCAGTGATTATCTATTCAGGTTTGTTTGTAGCATTGTTTGTACTGTTCACAACAAATTCAATTCCTGTACTTATCGCAGCAGGCATCATGGGCGGGATTTTCTCTACAGGTGGTCAATCGATTTTGTATGGGATCTCTCCAATTTTCTATACACCAGCTGGGAAAGTAACAGGTGTGGGGAGTGCGATTTCATGGGGTCGTTTGGGTGCAATGACAGGTCCATTACTCACAGGTAAGATTTTGGCGCTAGGTCTAGGAACGACAGGTATTTTAATTGCAAGTGCGCCGGGTATTGCTTTGTCAGCTATCGCAGTGGCTGCATTGTCAGCCTATAAGTCATCCCTTAAGAAATAGTCAAAACCAGTCATATTTAAAGGAGCTACGGCTCCTTTTTTATTGAATAAATATCTTTAGCTGAAACTAAGTTTTGTTAGAATAAATCTAATATTTATGAATAAATTTACTTTTATGTCTTATCAATTGATCGAACTTGATATTTCTCCTTCAGATAACATTCAGTGTCCACATTGTCAGCAGCAAGTGATTGATTGGTCAGAAGAACAGTATGTGCAGCCATGTGAGCATGTGCTGTTTATTGCAATGGATATTGGTTTTGAGTTTATTACCGATGAATTTGAGCAAACTATGCAGCATACAGTCGATGACTTGCATGCTAATGATGATCAGTATCATATGTTTACTGAAATTGCCTCCTCGAGCTTCCCTGAGTTTCTCATTTATAAGTCTGATTTAGGGGTGGAAGGTTATTCACGTTATGTCGGCCTTACGGCATAAAATATTGCTAAAAAATCTCAAAATAAAAAAGCCAGTCAAGTGACTGGCTTTTTTAATGAAAATCAGAAAATTAACTTTCTAATTCTTCTTCGACATCATCTTCGGCACTGTCCATACCGAGTTCTTTAAGTTTACGAGTTAAGGTATTACGACCCCAACCTAAAAGTTCTGCTGCATGGCGCTTACGCCCACGTGTTTGCTGTAGTGCTGCATTGATGAGGGTGCGTTCAAACATTGGTGTTGCAATGTCGAGAATTTTCATCTCACCATTTTTAAGTTTTTGTACTGCCCATTGACCAAGTAGCTCATCCCAGTGATGCACACCAATACGATCAATCCCTTGAGTAGCAGGATTGCCATCTGTGCCTTGAATTGGAATCTGTTTTAATTCAGATGGTAAATCTTCTGGATAAACTTCACGGCCTGTGATCATAACCGTTAACCAACGACAGGTATTTTCAAGCTGACGCACATTACCTTGCCATGGCAGTTTTTGCATGTATTCTTGCGTTTCAGGACGCAGAATCTTCGGACTTACCCCAAGTTCTTTACCTGCACTTGCTAGGAAGTGTTGTGCAAGCATCGGAATATCTTCACTACGATGTGCAAGTTTTGGAATATGAATACGAATCACGTTTAGACGGTGGTACAAGTCTTCACGGAAGCGACCTTCATGTACTAACTTTTCTAAGTCTTGGTGTGTTGCCGCAACGATACGGACATCCACCTTGACTGGGATGTGACCACCGACTCGGTAGAATTCGCCATCCGCTAAAACACGCAGTAAACGTGTTTGGGTTTCAAATGGCATGTCGCCAATTTCATCAAGGAAAAGAGTCCCGCCATTGGCTTGTTCGAAACGCCCTTGACGCTGTGTGTTGGCACCGGTGAACGCTCCTTTTTCATGACCAAATAATTCAGTTTCGATCAAATCTTTTGGAATTGCCGCCATGTTGAGCGCAATAAAAGGCTTGTTGCCACGTGGTGAATGCTTATGCAGCGCATGCGCAACCAATTCTTTCCCTGTGCCTGATTCACCATTAATTAATACAGTAATGTGTGATTGAGAAAGACGACCAATGGCACGGAAGACTTCCTGCATAGCAGGTGATTCACCAATAATCTCTGTAGATTGAATCGGTTGAACGGTTTTAGCAGATTCTTGTTGTTGTAATTTGGCAATATGCAAAATTGCACGGTTTACAAGTGCTAAAGCTTCATCAATATCAAAAGGTTTTGGTAGATATTCAAATGCACCCGTTTGATAGCTTGACACAGCAGATTCTAAATCTGAATGTGCGGTCATGATGATCACAGGTAAGTCAGGGTAGTTGCCTTTGACTTTGCCTAAAAAGGTCAGTCCATCAATACCCGGCATACGGATGTCTGTCAAAATAACATCTGGCGCATCGACACTTAACTGATCTAAAGCGGATTGTGCTTCTTCAAAACTGGTAACATCAAAACCTTCTTCTTTGAATGTTTTTTCCAGCACCCAACGCATGGCGCGATCATCATCGATGACCCAAATCTTATTACGCGACATGATCTGACTCCCAAGGTAAATATAGGCTAAATACTGTTTTTCCAGGAACTGATTGGCATTCAATCATTCCGTTATGTTGATGCATAATATTTTGTGCAATGCTTAGGCCGAGGCCTGTACCTTTCGCTCGTCCTGTCACTAAAGGGTAAAATACGGATTCTAATATTTCTTGTGGGATACCTGGTCCATTGTCCTCGATATCAATGCGTACCGCAGAGCGTTTTAATACACCGTTGATGGTGACTAAACGTTGAATACGTGTGCGCAAAGTGAGTTCTGGTTGGTGCTCAACAAAGAACTCTTTGTTTTCCGTCATCGCCTGAACAGCATTGACACTGATATTCAGCATGACCTGAATCAATTGATCACGATCTGCCAATACATCCGGTAAAGAAAGGTCGTAATCACGGGTGATTTTAATTTTCTTTTTGGTTTGGTTGACGATCAGTGAACGAACACGTTCAAGGGGTTCATGGACATTGACTGGTTCGTAACTTGGTAATTGTCTTGAACCAAGCATAGTGTCAGCAAGATTACGTAATCGGTCTACTTCACTAATAATAATGTCGGTGAATTCGCTGTACTTCGGATCATTTAAACTACGCGCTAAAAGTTGTGTCGCCCCACGGATACCACCAAGTGGATTTTTAATTTCATGAGCAACACCACGAATCAGTTGTCGTGCGACTTGATGCTGTTGAATCAGGTTTTCTTCTTTAGAGATTTTCAACATCCGGTCGATTTGATTCAATTCAATCAATAGCAACGGGTGGTAGGGTTTGCCAGAGTTGAGCTGTGACACAGTGTAATCGACATGAATGTCTTTAAAGTTGACATTAATCGTTGCTTCTCGGCGCGTATAGTGTTGACCAGAAGTTAATGTATTCATTAATGCATCATGCGTATTGAATTCATCATCGGGCATATGGAGTAAATTTAATACAGGCTGACCTGATGCACGAAGTAAGCTGATGTCAAAAAGCGCTTCACAAGATGAATTTAAATAAAAAATATTCAGGTTGCTATCGACCAATAAAATGGCAGTGGTTAAATTATCCACTAAAAGCCGGTAATCAATCGTCATAGTCTGATCCATTAGCGAGAGGTTCCTGTCTTAAAATGGCGCAATGGCATCTTCATAAAGCAAATCGTTCAATCTAATAAGGTTCGAATTGATGCAAGTTATGCAAGATATAAGCCAACTATTTCAGAAATACGCTAAGTTTTGATGCTTATTTGAATAAATGCGCTTATTTAAGACTTTAAATAAAGTGTATAGCTGATTAAAAACAGGCTGTAAATCTAAAATGCATTAAAATGGTGCAAATGAAATTATATGGATGAATTTATAGCATTATTTTGGTGCGTGATATAAAGAGTGGCCTTTTCACCTGTTTTTATGTTTTGAAAAGACATACAATACGCGGATTATAGTGGAGCGCAGATTCATGAAATCCCCCAAAGTCGGTTTTGTTTCTTTAGGTTGTCCTAAGGCATTGGTAGATTCCGAACGAATTTTAACTCAGTTAAAGACTGAAGGTTATGATGTAGCATCAGATTATGATGGTGCCGATTTAGTAGTTGTAAATACCTGTGGTTTTATTGAATCTGCAGTACAAGAGTCGCTAGATGCCATTGGCGAAGCGATGAGTTCAAACGGTCGCGTAATTGTGACTGGTTGTTTAGGTAAAGACGAAGACAAAATTCGCCAAATGCACCCAAATGTCTTAAAAGTGACAGGTGCTGCGGCATATCAAGAAGTGATGGAAGCTGTGCACGAATACGTGCCTGAGCCACCGAAACACAATCCGTTTATTGATCTAGTACCTGAACAAGGTATTCGATTAACACCAAAACATTATGCTTATTTGAAGATTTCAGAAGGTTGTAACCATCGTTGCACATTCTGCATTATTCCGAGCATGCGTGGTGATTTGGTTTCTCGTCCAGTAGGTTCAGTATTGACTGAAGCTCAAGCGCTGAAAAAAGCAGGCGTAAAAGAAGTCCTTGTGATTTCTCAAGATACATCGGCTTATGGCGTAGACACCAAATACAAATTGGACTTCTGGAACGGTCAGCCCGTTAAAACCAAATTCTATGACATGTGTGAAGCATTGGGTCAATTGGGTATCTGGGTGCGTCTGCACTATGTATATCCATATCCACATGTGGATGCTGTGATTGACTTAATGGCACAAGGCAAAATCCTGCCGTATTTGGATATTCCATTCCAACATGCAAGTCCTAAGATTTTAAAACTCATGAAACGTCCTGCGCACAGTGAAAATACACTAGAGCGTTTAAAAGTTTGGCGTGAGAAATGTCCTGATCTTGTGATTCGTTCTACATTCGTTGTGGGCTTCCCGGGTGAAACTGAAGAAGACTTCCAAATGTTGCTTGAGTGGTTAAAAGAAGCGCAGCTTGATCGTGTGGGATGTTTTACTTACTCGCCAGTTGAAGGTGCGACAGCAAATGATTTGCCAGATCATGTGCCTGAAGAAATCAAACAAGAGCGTTATGAACGTTTCATGCAAGTTCAGCAAGAAATCTCTGCTGCGAAATTGCAAAGTCGTATTGGTCAGAAAATGACAGTACTGGTGGATGATCTTGAAGAAGAGTTCCCAGTTGCTGTTGCACGTTCTTATGCAGATGCACCTGAAATTGACGGTAATGTATTTGTTGAAGATATCGATAAGTCAGTGATTAAAGCAGGTGATTTACTTGAAGTGGAAATCACAGATGCAGATGAATATGACTTATTTGCAAAACTGATCTCGGTTAAGTCTGTTTAAACGATTCATTAAAAATAATTGAAATTAAATAATTCGGAGTTGATGATGCTTGATTCTAAAAAACCACGTTTTGGTCGCATCCTGCTTAAGCTTTCAGGTGAAGCTTTAGCGGGCAATAAAGAGATGGGTATCGATGCACAAGTGCTCGATCAAATGTCACTCGCAATTGCGCACCTTGTTGGTTTGGGTGTTCAAGTGGGTATCGTTGTCGGTGGTGGTAACCTTTACCGTGGCAGCCAATTACAAAAAGATGGTTTGGTTGGCCGTGTAACAGGTGACCAAATGGGTATGTTGGCCACTGTGATGAACGGTTTGGCACTTCGTGATGCTTTGGTGCGTCGTAATATCAAAACTCGTCTAATGTCGGCTTTACCCATTGGTGCAGTAGTTGAATCATACTCTAGCCGTGATGCTATTCGTCATTTAACTCGTGGCGAAGTGTGTGTATTTGTCGCAGGTACGGGTAACCCATTCTTTACGACAGATACAGCGGCATGCTTACGCGGTATCGAGATTGAAGCCAATCTTATCCTTAAAGCGACGAAGGTTGATGGCGTATACAACAAAGATCCAAGCAAATATGAAGATGCAGTGAAATACGATGCATTAACATTTGACCAAGTTTTAGATGAAAAACTGGGTGTGATGGATTTAACTGCGATCTGCTTATGCCGTGACCACAACGTTCCACTTCAAGTATTTGATATGAACAAATCAGGTTCATTACTTTCAGTGGTAATGGGTGAAAAAGAGGGTACTCACGTTACTAACTAATGTACGTGGGCCCTAAAGCTCTTTATACTACAAGCTATTTTAGAATTTACATCTTTTCGAATTAAGTAAGGAAGATCACATGATTAACGATCTTAAAAAAGACGCAGAAGACCGTATGAACAAATCTCTAGATTCTCTAGAGCATGGTTTTGCTAAAGTTCGTACAGGGCGCGCGCACCCATCAATTTTAAATGGTGTTATGGTTCCTTACTATGGCTCTGATGTGCCATTAAACCAAGTAGCGAACGTGGGTGTAGAAGACTCTCGTACTTTACTTGTTCAACCTTTTGAACGTTCAATGGTTGCTGCAATTGATAAAGCAATCCGTGAATCTGACTTGGGCTTAAACCCGATTACTGCTGATGCGATCCGTGTTCCTATGGCTGCATTAACAGAAGAAACACGTAAAGACATGCAGAAAGTTGCACGTAACGAAGCTGAAAATGCAAAAGTTGCGATCCGTAACATCCGTCGTGATGTTTTAGGTGATATCAAAGCATTGTTGAAAGAAAAAGAAATTTCTGAAGATGATGAGCGTCGTGCGGGTGATGACATTCAAAAAATTACAGACAAATTCGTTGCTGAAGTTGAAAAACGTCTGGCTGCAAAAGAAGCTGAATTGATGAAGGTCTAAGTTTTAATGACCTCATCTGAAGAAACTTCCCGTCTTCCAAAACATGTTGCCATCATTATGGATGGCAACAATCGTTTTGCCAAAAAGAATCAAATGCAAAAAGGTGAAGGGCATCGTTCTGGAAAGGACATCCTAGATCCCATCGTTGAACATTGTCGTAAAAGAAATATCCAAGCACTGACCGTTTTTGCTTTTTCGAGTGAAAATTGGAATCGTCCTCAGTTTGAGGTTGATCTGTTGATGGCTCTTCTCGAAGAAACCATTCATGAGCAGTTGCCGCGTATGGAAAAATTTGACATTTCCCTACGTTTTATTGGTGATCGTTCTCGTTTATCTGCTAACTTACGTGACTTAATGTTGCAAGCCGAACAAAGGACTGCTAATTTCGACAGCATGACTTTAACTATTGCAATTAGTTACGGTGGTATGTGGGATATGGCACAGGCTGCAAAACAAATCGCAGCAGATGTTTTAACTAACAAAATAAATCTTGAAGCAGTGGATGCTGAAGTCTTTGGTCAATATGTCAGTTTAAGTGATCTACCTCCGGTAGATTTGTTAATTCGTACAGGTGGTGATTTCCGTCTTTCGAACTTCTTGCTTTGGCAAGCTGCTTATGCAGAACTTTATTTTACCCAGACATTATGGCCTGAATTTACCATTGAAGAATTTGATGACGCACTAGCGGTATTTGGTGGTCGTGAACGTCGTTTTGGTAAGACTTCAGAGCAGATTCAACAAGAGCAGTTTGAGAATAAATAAATGTTAGAGCGGATAATAACCGCATTGGTACTGGTTTCAGTTGTACTGAGTTGCATGTTTGCAACCGAGTCTAAATACCCAATGCTTGTGCTGATGATTATTGCATCAGCTGTCGCGGGTTATGAGTGGTTTAAACTCATGCCGCGGAATACACAAAATGTGATTAAACCTTTCGCTTGGGGCTATGGTCTAGTCACTGCTATTCTTTCAGCACTAGCATTGCATTTTACAGATGTTGCATTACTGCTTTGGGCGGCTTCGATCTTTACTTGGATCTTAAGTGTCTATTGGGTGAAGTCTTATCCTGATTACGATAACTGGTATAACCCGAGTCTGAGTGGTATTGGTTTAGTCTTAGTTCCTGCTGCGGTAACTGCTATTTTTTCTGTGTGGATGAACTCACCTTGGTGGCTCATGTATCTGTTCCTGTTGGTATGGGGTGCAGACAGTGGTGCATACTTCGTGGGACGTAAATTTGGTAAGAAAAAACTTGCACCAGATGTGAGCCCAAATAAATCGATCGAAGGTTTATATGGCGGTCTATTCACTGCAATGCTAATTGTTATTGTTGTTGAAATTATTTATCTTGATTTAAGCATCGCTGAACATATTTTATTTTTAATACTTTCAGTAATAACAGTATTTAGTTCAGTACTTGGTGATTTATTTGAATCGATGATCAAGCGTCGTGCAGGGATCAAAGATTCTGGTCGTATTCTTCCCGGACATGGTGGTGTGCTGGATCGTATTGACTCGTTGCTTGCTGCAGCACCTATCTTTGCGGCAGGTATGTATGTTTTAAAATTAATTGGCGTAGATTTATAGATGTCACAATCTGTTTGTATATTGGGTGTAACAGGATCCATTGGTCAAAGTACTTTAAAGATTCTGCAACAGCACCCCGAAGAGTATTCAGTTTTTGCAGTCACTGCACATAGCCGAATTGTAGAACTTGTCGAAATATGCAAACAATATCGACCGAAAATCGCAGTTGTTCCATTCAATAAAGTGGATGAACTGCGCCAATTACTCGTAGCTGAAAAATTAACTGATATTGAAATCCTGCATGATGAAGCAGGATTAATCGCAGTAGCAGAACATCCACAAGTTGATGTGGTCATGGCCGCTATTGTGGGTGCGGCAGGATTGCTACCGACATTGGCTGCTGCGAAAGAAGGTAAGCGTGTCTTACTGGCAAATAAAGAAGCGCTGGTGATGTCGGGTGACATCATGATTCAGACCGCACGTGAAAATAATGCTTTGTTGCTGCCGGTCGATTCTGAACACAATGCAATCTTCCAATGCTTGCCTGAAACTTATCTACAAGGTGAGCGTCATGGTCAGCCAAAATTGGGTGTCAAACAGATTTTACTCACCGCATCTGGTGGTCCATTTTTGCATCATAGTTTAGAAGAATTGCAAAGTGTGACGCCTGCCCAAGCCTGTAAGCATCCAAACTGGTCGATGGGGCAAAAAATTTCTGTTGATTCTGCAACGCTGATGAATAAAGGCTTGGAATTGATCGAAGCCTGTCATCTTTTTGCAGTTGAAGAACAATTTGTAACAGTTGTTGTCCATCCACAGAGTATCATTCATTCAATGGTTCAATATGTAGATGGTTCGACTTTGGCGCAAATGGGTAATCCTGATATGTGTACGCCTATTGCTCATGCATTAGCATGGCCGAAGCGTATTCAAACACATGTGCCTCCATTAGATTTATTTGTTCATTCTCAGTTAAATTTTGAACAGCCTGATATACAGCGATTCCCAGCGCTAAAATTAGCACGTCAAGCCATGAAGGCTGGAGGCTTAGCTCCTACGATTTTAAATGCAGCCAATGAAATCGCCGTTGCAGCATTTTTGCATGAGATAATTGGCTTTACTCAAATCCCTCAAATTGTGGAACATGTGTTGGGGCAAGTTGAAAACTCAGCTGCAAATAATATTGATGTTATTTTGCATGCAGATAAATCGGCACGTATGGTTGCTGAAAAAGCAGTATTGAATTCAGGAAGTTAAGACATGAATGCCTTGTTTATGATTATTGCAGCAATATTGCTACTTGGACCGCTGATAGCGATTCATGAATTTGGGCATTATTTCGTTGCACGTAAACTGGGCGTAAAGGTTTTGGTGTATTCGATTGGTTTTGGCCCAACACTACTTAAGTGGACGTCAAAGAAGTCGGGTATTCAATATCAACTGTCTGCATTACCACTAGGTGGTTATGTCAAAATGTTGGATGAACGAGAAGGTGATGTCGCAGCAGAAGACTTACCAAAAGCATTTAACCGACAACACCCTTGGAAGCGTATTGCAATTGTTGCGGCAGGGCCACTCATTAACTTGGCTTTTGCAGTAGTGTTGTTTTGGATTTTATTTTTACCAGCTCAGGAACAGCTCAATACGCGCGTAGGTAAAATTTTACCGAATACGCCTGCAGCGGCTGCGCAAATGCAGTCTGGTGATAAAATTACTGCCGTAGATGGCACTCAAGTATCCACTTGGGAGCGCTTGAATTATGCCTTGGTTGATCGTGTAGGTGAAACTGGCAATATTCAAATTCAAGCTGAACGAGCAGGGCAAATTCAAAACTTCAGTTTACCTATTCAAAGTTTCTTACGTGATCAAACTCAGTCACCACTCGATGTTCTAGGTTTTACACCGTATCGTCCTAAAATTCCTGCAGTGGTTTCAAAACTCAGTGAAGATGGCGCAGCGATTCGCCAAGGGATGCAAGTGGGTGATCGAATTGTTTCGATCGATGGCGTAAAAATGAAAGACTGGTTTGATGTTGTACAAGTTGTACAAGCTTCTCCAGAAAAGTTACTTAAAATTGATGTTTTACGACAAAATAAAATTGTGCATTTAAGCGTGATGCCGCAAGGTAAGCGTGACCAAATGGGTAAAGTTACAGGGCTTTTAGGTGTACAAAGTGATCCGGGTAAAGTCAATATTCCAGCCGAATACAAACAAACCATTCAATACACGCCTGTAGAGGCGATGGGCAAAGCGGTAGAAAAAACAGGTCAGATATCTAGTATGATCCTGAATTCTATTGTAAAAATGGTGCGTGGTTTGGTTGGTTTAGATAATTTATCTGGTCCGATTACTATTGCGAAAGTGGCTGGACAAAGTGCTGAGATGGGGTGGCAAACCTTCATTTCATTTATGGCACTGATGAGTGTAAGCTTGGGTATTTTAAATTTACTACCGATTCCTATGCTCGATGGCGGTCATTTAATTTACTATTTTATTGAATTAATTCGTGGTAAACCTGTTTCTGAACAAATACAATTGGTTGGATTAAAAATTGGTATGGTATTGCTGGGTAGCATGATGCTACTGGCTCTATTCAATGACATTATGCGTTTATAAGAACGTTATACGAAATAAATTAACAGCGGAAAAGACTGGCATGCAGCACAAACATTTATTTATGCCATTGGCACTGGTTAGTGCTATGGCCGTAGCACAACAAGTATATGCAGCAGATGATTTTGTAGTACAAGATATTCGTGTTGATGGCTTAGTGCGTTTAACTCCTGACAATGTAGCCGGAATGATCCCATTCTCCGCTGGTGATCGTGTCAATGATCAAATCATTTCAAACTCAATTCGTAGCATGTTTGCGTCGGGTTTGTTTGATGATGTGAAGTCTTCACAAGTCGGTAATACCCTTGTATATACAGTGGTTGAACGCCCAGTAATTTCTAAAGTTGAGCTAAAAGGCAATAAACTTATTCCTAAAGAAGCCTTGGAAGAAGGCTTAAAGAAAATGGGTCTGTCCGAAGGTGAAGTTTTAAAGAAATCATCTTTGCAAACGGTTGAAACTGAATTAGAACAACAGTACATGCAGCAAGGTCGCTACGATGCTGATGTCAAAGTGATTACAACCGCTCAACCGAATAACCGTGTCAATGTCTTAATTGAGTTTGAAGAAGGCCAATCTGCCAAAGTATTTGATATCAATATCATTGGTAATACAGTCTTTAAAGAAAGCGAAATTAAACAAATTTTTGCATTAAAAGAAAGTGGTTGGAACTCGATCATTTCTCGTAATGACCGCTATGCACGTGAAAAGATGGCTGCGAGTTTAGAAGCGTTACGTGCGATGTATCTCAACAAAGGTTACATCAACTTCAACATTACCAATTCAAGTCTAAATTTGAGTGAAGATAAAAAACACGTCTTTATCGAAGTTTCGGTGGATGAAGGTGAACAATTTAAGTTTGGTGAAACCCATTTCTTAGGTGATACGCTTTATACGCAAACAGATTTAAACGCTTTAAAACTTTATAAAGATGGCAATTTATATTCACAAGAAAAAGTGAATGGTGTGAAACAACTTTTACTTCGTAAATACGGTAACGCAGGTTACTACTTTGCAGAAGTGAACATTGTTCCTGAAATCAATAAAGACACCAAATTGGTTGATTTAAATTACTATGTGAATCCGGGTCAGCAAGTCACTGTTCGCCGTATTAATTTCACAGGTAACTCGAAAACAGCTGATGAAGTTCTACGTCGTGAAATGCGTCAAATGGAAGGCGCATTAGCAAGTAACGAAAAAATTGATTTGTCTAAAGTGCGTTTAGAACGTACAGGTTTCTTTAAAACCGTTGATGTTAAGCCTGCACGTATTCCGGGTACCCCAGATCAAATTGATTTAAATGTAAATGTTGAAGAGCAGCATTCGGGGACAAGTACTTTAGCTGTTGGTTTCTCACAAAGTGGCGGTGTGACTTTCCAAGCAGGTTTGAGTCAAACCAACTTCTTGGGTACAGGTAATGCAGTTTCTATCGATTTGTCTCGTTCAGAGACTCAAGATTATTACAACCTCAGTGTAACTGACCCATACTTCACTATTGATGGTGTACGCCGTGGTTATAACTTGTACTACCGTAAAACCAAGTTAGATAACGACTATAACGTTAACAACTACGTCACTGATAGTTTTGGTGGTGGTATCAACTTTGGTTATCCGATCGATGAAAACCAGAGTATCAGTATGGGTTTGAATATTGATCAAACTGATGTAACTACAGGCCCATATGTATCTACGTATGTCCGTGACTACTTACTTGCTAATGGTGGTAAAGCTACAGGGAAAGGTTCTTACTGCCCAAAAGATGCTAATGGTGAGTCTCAAAATACTGTACCTGTTTATAATGATAAAAACGAAATAATTGGTTATAAATGTGCTGTTGAAGAAATTACTTATGACAATGAATTTAAAGGTGATTTCTTAACTTATAACCTTAACTTAGGTTGGTCGTACAACACCTTGAATCGCCCGGTATTCCCTACATCGGGTATGTCACACCGCGTCAATGCCGAAATTGCATTACCGGGCAGTGATGTTGAATATCAAAAAATCACTTATGATGCACAAGCTTATTTCCCACTAGGTAAAGACTTTGTGTTACGTGGTTACGGTAAGTTAGGCTATGGTAATGATTTACCGTTCTACAAAAATTTCTATGCAGGTGGTTTTGGTTCGGTACGTGGCTATGACAACAGTACTCTAGGGCCGAAATATCCTGGTGTGTATTATGATGCGCAAAATCAGGTTGACTACGATCCAGAAGAAGTCGGTGGTAATGCTTTAATTCAATTTGGTACTGAATTGGCTTTACCTGTGCCATTTAAAGGCGATTGGGCGCGTCAAGTTCGTCCAGTATTGTTTGCTGAAGGCGCACAAGTATTTGACACCCAATGTGACGTTCCTAAATCTAGTGAAGACCGTCAATACTGTAAAGATAACTACGGCTTTGATATGAATAACATGCGTTATAGTGTTGGTGCAGGCTTTACTTGGATCACGATGATTGGTCCAATTTCACTGAGTTATGCATTCCCACTGAATGACAAAGCTGGCGATGAAACAAAAGAAATTCAATTCGAGATTGGTCGTACGTTCTAAGTACGACCCTTCGGGGAATAACAAAATTACAGGTTGATAAGATGAATAAATTATTTGCTGGTTTGGCAGTATTGGGTATGTCATGTTCTGCAGTGGTACATGCAGCAGGTTACGGTGTGGTTGATTTAGAAAAGGTGGTTGATCAAAGCACTTATCTAAAACAACAAAATGCTCAAATTCAACAGCAGTTGAAACCACAAACCACTAAAATTGAATCACTGGCTAAAGAGCTGGAAGCAATGCAACAGAAAGCTCAGCAGGGTGGTGATAAGTTGACTGCTGCGCAAAAGCAGCAAATGGGTCAACAGTATCAAACTAAACTCAAAGAGCTGACTGATTTACAGCAAAAAGTTCAAGCTTCGGTTCAAGGTAATATCCAGTCCTTAAATCGCACGATGGATACTCGAATCAAGCAAGTTGCAGAACAATTGCGCACAGAAAATAAGTTAGATGTTGTTTTGAATAAAAATTCAGCACTTGCGTATGACCCTAAGTTTGATTTAACTGATAAAATGATTCAAAAGGTTAATGCAATTAAATAATCAATGAATTCTCAAAAATTCAGTTTAGAAAAGCTTGCTCAACTTGTTCAAGGTCAATGTATTGGTCAGCTAGACTTGCAATTCAGCGGAATGGCAAGTTTGGAGAGTGCTCAACCACATCAGCTTGCATTTTTAAACGCAGATAAATATCTGAATGAAGCTCAACAGTCTAAGGCTGGTGCGCTGATTGTGACTGCAGACATGCAGTCACAAATCCCTTCACAGCAAAACTTCATTGTTGTACCCAATCCGTATCTGGCTTTCGCTATTCTAACGCATGTTTTTGAAAAGAAATCTGTAGAAATAGGAATTGAAAGTACTGCCCAAATTCATCCTTCCGCAATCATTTCTGATACTGCTTATATTGGGCATTATGTGGTGATTGGTGCGAATAGTGTGGTGGGTGAAGGAACGCGCATTGAATCACAAGTGAAGATTGATCATGGTGTTGAAATTGGTAAAGATTGTTTTATCGATTCGCATGTGACGATTACCGGTGAAGCCAAGTTAGGTGATCGTGTACGTATCCATGCAAATACGGTGGTCGGTGGTGAAGGATTTGGTTTTGCACCTTATCAAGGGAAATGGCATCGTATTGCTCAATTAGGTTCTGTACGTATCGGGAATGATGTGCGTATTGGTTCAAATTGTAGTATCGACTGTGGTGCTTTAGATGACACAATTTTGGAAGATGGTGTCATTATTGATAACCTTGTGCAAATCGCGCATAACGTCAAAGTTGGTGCAAATACGGCAATGGCTGCGAAATGTGGTATTGCCGGTAGTACAACTATTGGCAAAAATTGTGTGCTAGCAGGGGCTGTTGGTATCGTAGGTCACATTAATATTGCAGATAATGTGACAATTACCGGTATGTCAATGGTCACAAAAAGTATTTCCGTTGCTGGGAGTTATTCTTCAGGTACGCCAATGCTTGAAAGTGGTTCTTGGAAAAAGGCAGCAATCCGCTTTAAACAATTAGCAGATGTGCCATTGACCCAATTGGTCAAACGACTTGATCATATGCAGTCTCAAATTGAGTCCCTTGAATCAACATTTAAATTGCGTAAATAATTATGATGACAGAGTCGAATACCCCAGCTTTCACAAAACCTGAATTACCAATGACTATTCAGACTATTCGTGAATATTTGCCACATCGTTATCCGTTTTTATTGGTTGATCGTGTTGTTGAAGTGACTGACAACGGGATTGTAGGCTATAAAAATGTAACGATTAATGAAGAATTTTTACAAGGCCATTTCCCTGAATACCCAATTATGCCGGGTGTGCTGATTGTTGAAGCATTGGCGCAAGTATCGGGTATTTTAGGTTTCATCATGAATAATGAGAAACCTTCAGCGGGTTCGCTGTTCTTATTTGCTGGTGCAGAGAAGGTTCGATTTAAAAAACAAGTCGTTGCAGGCGATCAACTTGTATTAAAATCGGAATTAGTGATGCAAAAGCGTGGCATTTACAAATATAATTGTGTTGCCACTGTAGATGGCGTAGTCGCAGCAACCGCGGAAATTATGGTTTCGCATCAGAAAACAGAGACAGCATGAGCAATAACGAATTAATTCATCCTACCGCCATTATTGACTCATCAGCAGTAATTGCTCCGGATGTGCAAATTGGACCATATTGTATTATTGGTCCTAAAGTCACAATTGGAGCGGGCACTAAACTGCATTCACATGTTGTGGTGGGTGGTTATACCCGTATTGGTCAACATAACGAAATTTTTCAATTTGCCAGTGTTGGTGAAGTTTGCCAAGACTTGAAATATGCTGGTGAAGAAACGTGGTTAGAAATCGGGGATCACAACTCGATTCGTGAACACTGTAGTTTACATCGTGGTACTGTTCAAGATCAGGGTCTAACTAAAGTTGGTAGTCACAATTTATTGATGGTGAATACACATATTGCACATGACTGTGTGGTAGGTGATCATAATATTTTTGCTAATAACGTCGGCGTTGCAGGTCATGTCCACATTGGTGATTACGTCATCGTAGGTGGTAACTCTGGTATTCATCAATTCTGTAAAATCGATTCATACAGTATGATTGGTGGTGCATCGCTTATTTTGAAAGATGTACCTGCTTATGTCATGGTATCTGGTAATCCAGCCCATGCTTTTGCCATGAACATTGAAGGCATGCGTCGTAAAGGTTGGTCAAAAAATGTGATTCAAGGTTTACGTGAATCCTTTAAATTGATCTATAAAGATGGTTTAACGACGAATGAAGCGATTGAGCGTATTCGTACTGAAATTTTGCCTGATGTGGCAGAAGCGCAATTGTTGATTGACTCACTTGAGCAGTCTAAGCGCGGTATCGTTCGTTAAATACTGCGAATAAAAATAGACACCTTATAAGGTGTCTTTTTTTTGCATTAAAAATAGGACTATTTTTTAACAAAGCCTGCTTCTTCAGATTTTGGATACTTTTGGATAAGCTTGCTTTTGAGCTGCGTTGCTAAACTACTATTTCGATCGACGTCTTTTGCAATGCTATACAGTTGATATAACGCTCTAGGTGCGCGGGTCGACTCAGGGTATTGATCTAACACGATACTATAGTTCTTTTTCGCTTCTGCGTAATTGGTCGGTTCAACAGCAAGGTTGAACTCAGCTAACCAAAAATATGCATTGCTAATATAAACACTGTTAGGATTATTCTTAATAAAGTTTTTCATTGGTGCAATGGCTTTCTTTGCACCACCTTGTTTGTATGCATCTAAAGCAACGGTATAAGCTGCTTTCTCAAGCTCAAGTGAGTCACCACCTGCATTTACAGGTTGGTTTGCAGATGAGCTTAATGTTGCTTGGGTCGTAGGTTGTTTAACAGGTGTAGGCGCTGTATTAGCTGTTACTGGGTGCAGTACCTTGTTGGTTATCCTCCGCAGCTTCTGTGTCTTCACTCGGATCTACTTTTTGTTGGAGTAGCTCTAAACGTTGATCTAAATCTGCATAGCGGTTTGTAAGTTCACTTTTTAATTGTTCGATAATATTGTCTTGCTCTTCCATTTTACCACGTAAGTTACGCAATTCATTTTCGAGCTGTTGGTTCTTCTGCATAAGCTGCCAATTCAAATTGGTTGGAATAGGGGGAGAGCCAGCACCTGTTTGAATGGCCGTATTATTTGCTGTATACACAGTGCCATTATTAGCGCCACTCAAACCACGAGATTCAATTGGAATATTGGCAAATAATGCACCTGAGCAAGTCAATGTAAGGGCACACAATACATGCTGTTTAAACATCATAAAAATTCCATGTAGTTACAAGCATGTCCGTATAGAATAGTTTTATTACAGACAGCTTTAGATAAAACGATAAGCACATTAAAAACGCCAAAGATCTGAATTGCAATAAGCTTTTACAATCTTGCTGTGTATTAAAGTAAAAATATAGTGATGAAGTTTCATGTTTTCTACATCATCGACCATCATATTGATTTATAAATAATCAAACAGTTTTTTCTACTCAGGAATTCTTGGTTTTAGGCTTGCATGTTTATTAAAAATCTCTATACTCTGTTCTTGCAATGGTAGCCCTGCTGGTTACTTCGCAATTGTACTCTATAAACCCCGCCAGGACCGGAAGGTAGCAACGGTAGTAGAAATATGATGTGCCGAAGTCTTGCTGGTAGGGTTGCCACCAGTTTCAATAATAATAAATTAAACGTCCTCTCATTTTTTCAATCCTATATTCTTCTTTATTTTAGTTTTATTAATTTTTCATTTAGATCTATATCTTTGTTATTCGTCATCAAATTCTTTACATGCAATCACTTTAAAAATCGTATCGAGATCAAAGCCTCGATATTGCAAAAAACGTATTTGTTTGGCTTTTTGTTTTGGATCACGTTCAACAGCTTTGCCAAATTTTTTTATTTTGAGCTGGTAGGCTTCAGTGACCCAATCTGTTTCTTTTAATTCATCCTGAATTAATTCACTGTCTACTTTTTTATTTTTTAACGCGAGCTTTATACGATTAGGGCCTTTACCTTTACGTTTTTGACTCGATAGCACCATCTCTGCTACACGCTGATCGCTTTGATAGTTCTCACGTGCGAGTTCTTCCACCAAGTGTATGACTTCTTCACGACTATCCGCATACAGTGCTAATTTTTCGATTAAATCCGCTTTTGAGTATTCTTTACGTGTGAGTACTGCAAAAGCGTATGAGCGTAGACGAGAGCCGCGCAGTCCTGGTTTTTTTTCAGCATGAACCTCTTTACCATTGGTGTCAAAATGCAACGCAGTGTGATCGATCACCGAAGTATTGTCATGTGAAATGTCAGTTTGTGCAGCATGATTTACGCAGGCAGTTTCTTCAGCTTCTGCAAACTGTTGTTTCAGTGCTTCATAATCAAGCAAGAGTGGAAAATGGTCTTTAGTCATGGGGTCATTTTAATACAAATTTTGAGTGCAAAACAAAACGCCCCGTAGGGCGTTTCGTCTGCTATTAAAGTATGCTGTAATTAAGCATCTAAAAAGTCTGGTTCTTCTTCGTCTTTGTCTTCTACAGGTGCTGTACCCGTAGTCAGAAGTTGTTCACGAATCAGTTTTTCGATAGTTTGCACAAGTTCAGGGTGTTCTTCTAAGTGGCGAATGGTATTGTTTTTACCTTGACCAATCTTGTCACCTTGGTATGAATACCAAGCACCTGCTTTTTGAACAATTTCTTGTTGTACTGCGAGGTCAACAAGCTCACCTAAATGGTTCACGCCTTTACCATAAAGAATTTGGAAAATCGCTTCACGGAATGGAGGAGCCATTTTATTTTTCACAACTTTCACTTTGGTTTCTGAACCAATGATTTCGTCGCCTTCTTTCACTTGACCAATACGGCGGATATCTAAACGTACAGATGCATAGAATTTAAGTGCATTACCACCAGTTGTGGTTTCTGGGCTACCAAACATTACACCAATCTTCATACGGATTTGGTTAATGAAGATCACCATACAGTTCGAACGTTTCGCATTACCGGTAATTTTACGCAGTGCTTGGCTCATTAGGCGAGCTTGTAAGCCCATGTGTGAGTCACCCATTTCGCCTTCAATTTCGGCGCGAGGGGTCAGTGCAGCTACAGAGTCGACAACGATCAGGTCAATGGCACCTGAACGTACCAGCATGTCTGCAATTTCAAGTGCTTGTTCACCATTGTCTGGCTGTGAAACAAGTAAGTTATCAATATCTACGCCAAGTTTACGTGCGTATTGAGGGTCTAATGCATGTTCAGCATCGATGAATGCACAAGTACCGCCAGCTTTCTGACATTGTGCAATAGCTTGTAATGTCATAGTCGTTTTACCAGAAGATTCAGGACCGTAGATTTCTACGATACGACCTTTAGGCAAACCACCAATACCTAGTGCGATATCTAATGTTAAAGAACCTGTAGAGACAGCTTCAACTGCCTGTACAGTATTATCACCAAGACGCATAACGGTGTTTTTACCAAACTGCTTTTCAATTTGGCTTAAGGCCGCATTTAACGCCTTGCTTTTATTATCATCCATCTTACAACCTCAATACGATGTCACGAAACAATATACTCAAGTGGATGTATTCAGTTTAGATCTGTTCCACGAGGGTATAGTGACAGAAATCATCCTTTTGTTCTATGAAAATCACAACAGGTGCGACATGTTGTGACGCTTTAACTTAATCATCATTATAAGACCATTGCTGGTCAAACTGTTGATCATTTTCTCTTTTAAATTTACCAATATCTCGACGATCTTTTTTACTTGGTCGATGATCTGGCCGAGCTAGATTATGCAACTTTCTTTGTGATGCGAGCAATTCCCGTTTTGCAATACTGACCTCAGTTTCATCATAAAGCAGCTGAGCGGTTGGGGCAGGCCCACGAACATCCGACAGTGCTTTCACCACCACAGTTTTTTTCTCAAGGCCTTGTGCAATGGTTAATTCCATGCCTACACGAACTTCACGAGAAACTTTAACGCGTTCGCCATTATGATGAACTTTACCGCCTTCAATCGCATTTTTGGCAATAGAGCGTGTTTTAAAAAAACGTGCAGCCCACAACCATTTGTCTATACGCATACCAACAGCATCTTCGGCTAGATTTGATTTACGCATATTTTTTCTGTTCCTCGGCTTGCTCAATCATTTGAGCTTCTAAAATAGGGATTAAATCTGTTAATGCGGACAGCATTGGATAATTACAAGTCTCGCGAGGCGCTTTGGCAGATGAAGGCTGCTGAATCGAATAGAGCTGTTCAATCCCAAAAAGTTTTGCACCATTGAGCACTTTTTCTGTGTCATCAATGAAGTAACAGTTTTTTGCATCGAAGGGGTGTTTGCTTGCTAATATTTGCCAAAACTCAATAAACTCTTTGGCATGACCGAGCGTTTCTGAACTGACGATAACATCAAAATAATCACGAAGACCGGTTTCTTCAAGTTTGAATTGTAAGCCTGCATAGTCGGCATTGGTCGCAAGCCAAATAGGATAGCCATTTTCTTTAAGATAGGTAAGCAGCTCAATGCAGCCTTCGCGTTTCGCTACTTTGGCTTTTTGTTCTATCTGCATTTCCAGAACATCAACGCCAACTTGTGAGGTCCAAAAGCGAGAGGAGTACCATTTTAGGGTATGATTATGCTGTTGATAAAAACTAAATAGCGTTTGCTTGCTTTGTTCGAGTGAGCACTGATGCTGTTCAGCATAGCGAATTGGCAGCAGCTCATTCCAGATAAAATCATCATAAGCAAGATCGAGTAAAGTACCGTCCATATCGAAAATTATAGTCGGTTTTTGCATTCAAGATTCTCCAAAGATTTTCAAAGTTTAACAAAGCATATAGAAAAGCTTTAGATTCAATGAAATTGCTCAACTTTCGCGTTTATTAACGATGATCAAATAATTTCAAAGTTTAACAAAGTTATTTACCTTTCAAGAAAAAATATGTACATATGTGTGTACATATTTTTGCTCTGCTTGAATATGTACAGAGTATAAAGTATTTGGACTGGAAAATTTAAATGTCTTTAAGTGATAGTTGGCTAAAATCAAATAATGGGAAACCGCGAGAAAAAGTCGAAGTTGTAACAGATAGAGATGGTTTGTCAGTCAGAATATCCCCAAGGGGAAAAGTCGTTTTTCAATATCGCTATCGTTTTGGTGGTCAAGCCAAAAGACTAGATCTAGGTACATACCCATTATTAGGTCTAAAAGATGCTCGTGCTCAGGTTCATAAATATAAAATTGAGCTAGATCAAGGCAAGGACCCAATGCAACTTAAGCTAAAAGGGGAAAGCGACTATCTGAAGCAGCTGACCGTCAAAGAAATATGTGACCTCTGGTTTAATACAATTGCCGTAAATAAAGTCTCAAAAGAATATGATTTAAGGGCATTTGAAATTCACGTTTATCCACGTATAGGTCGTAGAATTTGTGACGATGTCACCCTACAAGAATGGTCATCGCTATTATTTGAAATTACAGATGGTGCTAAAACGGTAGCAGTGAAAATACTTGGTAATCTCAAAATGATTATGCGCTGGGGGTGTGTACACGGGAAATTAATGAATCAGCCTATTCAGCATCTTAAAGCAGCTGATTTAAACGTAAAGAAAGTGAAGCGTTCCCGTTATCTTTCAGAACAGGAAATATTCTGGGTGGTGCATTCTTCTCTGAGATCCAATGCCATATCACCAAAAAACAAAGCCATTATTATTATGCTACTGTTCTTTGGCTGCCGTGTATCAGAATTAAGATTGGCTAAGAAATCTGACTTTGATTTTCAGGAAATGATTTGGCACGTACCACCAGAGAATCACAAGATGGGGGACCGTACCCACAAGCCGATTATCCGACCCCTTATTCCGCATATTGTGCCATTCATTAAGTATGTTTTTTCATTGTCGCCTGATAGCTGTGAATATGCTTTTCCAAACTTAAAAGGTAAAGCATATACGAAGCTTTCAAAAAGCTTTCAAACAACAATTCCACCATATGTGAATGACAATGTGCGTAAGCGATTTGATGTAGAGATGCAGCATTGGACTATGCATGATTTGCGCAGGACGATGAGAACACATATATCCGAATTAGCGCCACCGCATATTTGTGAAATTATGCTGGGTCATGGGTTACCTGCTGTATGGGGAACCTATGATTTACATGAATACATGGATGAACAGGCGCAGGCTTATGAGAAGTGGTTCCATAAACTCTGCACCATATTGAACAATCACGAGCGTTTCGATATTAAAGGCTGTATTTCTAATGACTCAAGTAACCCTTTACTTCTTTCCCAAGCATCTACAGCCTTAATGCCATAGCGACTACATGAGCGCCCATGTGCTTTGATCAATGGTTCTGGAAAATCCTGTTTATCACGCCAATTGATCAAAGTGCCTTTGGTAATACCGTAGCGCTTCAACAAATCAGGCGTTGAAATATATAATCCCATCAAGACACCTCCTTCAAACTTTCAAAAACTGCTTTTGGCAACCTGCTTAAATAACAACTGAATAAATGATAAAGCTCATCCCCGTTCATTTCATTTACTTCGATCATGCCACCTGTGCCATTCACTACACGCTGACGAGACCACCCACGCATATTGAAAGTGAACTCATTGTCGTAATCGACCGCATTCACAATCGCATTAAACAGTCCAACTTCATGCGCATCCCAATTTTCAAAGTAGGGCATGTCTTTAGAAGTTAAGTTGTCAATTTGGAGCTGAGCGAATTGGGATTTTGTTAATTGAATTTCAGTCATTAGACACCTCGGTAGTTGAATAAAGAATGTCGGGTTCTGCTGTAAGCTCGAAAGTTTTTTTTACATTCCGGGCACTCAACTTCCCATTCACCCAAAACATCATCTTCATGGATGTGAGTGTCTTCTTTATTCATGCCGTGTTCGCAATAAGGGCAGTAAAAATCATTCATTTTGCTGGCTCCTGTGCTTCGATCATTGCATTCAAATCCTGTTGAATCGGAAGCAATTGGCCCAAAGCCAATGTGCAATCTTCTTCAAACAATGCTTCTATACCATCCACTGCTTTTGTTAAGCGATCTTTAGGCACCAAAACAAACCCTTCCGGCACCGCATTCGCTTTGGCTTTCTCCCACATTAGCCACATTTGGCGTGTTTGCTCTTTAAACCAAAGCACCGCATCACCATCTACCACATGCTCAAATAGTTGTTCATCAGGAAGCGTTTGAGAAAGAATGTCGTAGACAAATGTTTTCTTAAATTCAGCTATAAAATTCTGAATATCCATCACGCCACCTTATAGAAGCGCTTGGCTTCTTCAAAATCAGAAGTAATCAACTCAGCATCATCTTTGTAGCAGTGCACGATTTCACCATACATAAAAGCTTGTTCAGCCTGCTGCATGTTTTTGCACTGATACATTGGCTCTTTAAACCAGTCTTCTGTGTAAAACATTTGTTCCTGGTGTTTTTTAGCTGTGCCTTCCCATTCTTGAACCTGAAAGTATTCATCAAATGATTCGATCATAAACTGATTGCCTTCAGCCTTAGTCATAGCTCTGTAGCGAGCCAAAGCACGTTCAGCAATTTCTTTTGATGCGGCAGGTGACTGCTCATGAGGACTATCATCTTCAGGGCAGATTCCTACGCACCACAATTTGTCATCTTCCATCACGCCACCTTTAAAATAAGGGCCTGGGCTTGAAGGCGAAGAATAAATTCTTTGCCATTCTTTAGCCATAATTTAAGAAAAAGCTCATAACGCTTTTGAGCAGCACCATTCATGTTTCCCGCATTATCAATCTTCAAACCAGGTTTATTTGCTTTAGTGAAAATAGCTTCACCAACAATTTTATTAATTACGCATTGATATCCATCAGTTGCTAAAAACATTGTGAAGGCCGGGACTAATGATTTAGGATAAATCATGAGCTCACCTCATTTGCTTGATTCTCAAGCTCGAAGCGACGCTTTTTAACGTAGTCCATTAACTTTGGTTGAATTTCAGGACTACGTGCAGAAACATCAATTTCCAATGCATCCAATGCAGTTAAGTCTGGTGCATTTTGAATCTGAACCATAAGTGAAGGGGGAGTTTTAATTTCAGCTTCTGCAGGTGCAAGCTCACGTAGGCGCTTATGAATAGCATCCAACAATGGTTTACGCTGTGTTTCTGTCCAGTTGCGTGTATAGCCGGTAAGGGCGGTGGCTTCTTTAGGTGTTTGAGCATTTGTTGCACGTGTTAGTAGATCATTTAAAAGGTTTTGATATTCATCATCTGTTGATTCACTCGCTAACTTTTTATCTGCTACTAACTTTTCAGCCTCAATCTGCAAACGTTTGAGTTCTTCAACACTTAAGTTGTCAGTCGTATGTTCTGGCTTAGGTGTATATTGCTCAGGATCTAGTTCAAGCAGCTTGTCCTCAGTTAACTTACATAGGTGCTGAGTGTGTTCACGTTCTAAATGACCATTTGCCATGAACACCGGACGTAATGCCAAGACTGCTTCGTTGGTGGTGCATGCATTAATTTGCATAGTGAACTTTTCAACCAGTTTCACTGGATCTGTTTCAATCTCTTCAACTGCAGGTTCAACCGATGTCTTTTCTTCAACATCATTTGATGTTTGAATTTGGCTATTTTTAGCTTCTGTAGCCGATTCATCCTCCCAAGGCAATGATGTATCAGAGGCAGGTTTCTCTTTATTTAAAGACCCGCCACTTACTGAAATCAATGCCTGAGCATGAACTACCGCATTATCTTCATATAGATGAACTAAGCCACGAGTGAGTAATTCCAAGTCCGATTCAGAGTTTTTCCATTTGAATGATTTACTCAATTCAGCTGTTAAAAGTGAAGGGGCAAAACATGGAGTGCCTTTTGCCGGTGCTTCGGATATTGCTTCTGGAACTTGCATGGTACCAATGGCCATATATACGACAGCAATGCGGAATTCATGATCAGGGTCAAAGAAAACAGTCGCAGGGAAATTACGAATGCTATCAAAATCTAAATCAGATCCAGTATGACGACATTCAATATTTTGGCCTGCAGCCATGGCAGCAAATGCTTCTTGTCCGTTTAAGATAATCATGAATTTACTCCCGCTTTAGCAATTTGATCTATTTCCTGTTTTACTTCTTGAATTTTCGATACATCGATCTGCATCAGCGAATCTATACCCAGATGCTCGCATACAGTTTTTGTATCTAATCCACGCTCATCGATGAAGGCTAATAGATCATCACGTTGCGCATCTGATATGCCATTAAATTCAGGTGGACTAATCCATGTTTCTTTATGCTTATCAAAGGTACAATTCAGTTCTTTGGCTTTTAGTAGCATGGCTTGGCGCATGTTTTGGTAATACATATGACTCTTATCAAGAGACTCAGTTAACTGGTTTAGGTCATTGGCATATAGCGCTTCATCACAGCTTTGTTTCCAGTTTTCCAAGTCTTCAAGTGCTTTAGCTGAAGCCAATTGCGCAGGGGTTAATGTATTGATGTGAGCCTTTGCATCTGAAATCAGTCCAGCTAAAAACATAGGATTCTCTTTTAGATCCGGTACCCAAACCTCACCCGCTTCACCACCAAGAGCACCAGAGTTTTTCGCATGGTGAGTAGGTGATGGCTTGAAGTTAATAACTCGAGCATTCTGTCCTTCACGGGTTGTAACAGTGGTCATGTAACCCATCATGTCAGCAATACGGTACAGCTCATTTCTGTTCTTACCACCCAAGTCAGGACGGTAAATAATCTGATCGTTATTTTGATCCTCAGAGGCGTGGGCAATAAACACAACGTCTTTACCCATACTGATCAAGGTGTTTACGTACTGTTTAAACGTTTGATTCGCCAAACCCTGAGCTTTTAGTTTTAAAGCACCATCTTTCTGGCGGTTATTGGGATGAAGCAAGAGGTGAGTCTTAATGCATTCAAGCATTGCACCCACAGTATCAATGACCACGGTGTTGTAGGGTGCCAAGTCTTGAGCTGTTAAACCTGCAACATCTGCCCATTGCTGAACAGGTACCACAGCACCACGGCGAAGTTCACCGGTACGATGTGCGCCACGGTCGAAGTCGAAAGAAACTGCTTTATCTGCAGTAAAACCTAAAGAAGTTTTACCGAGGCCTGGATCGGCATAGATGTAAGTGATGATGGCACTGACATTTAGTGCTTGGTCTGCCGGAATAATATTAATAGTCATCACACTTCTCCCAACAAACGATTTTTAATCATGTGCTGCACCAACATTTCATTGATGTTGCGGTGGTCGTTGTAGTCCGTGAAGTCGGGGAATGGGTTGCCGTATTCATCGGTGATGTGATCTACAGATAGCTGGGTAATTTCAGCCGTATCAAATTCACTTCCGGGTACGCCGTAGCTGTCTTCAAAAGGCTCAAAATCAAAGGTAACGTCTAAGGTGAAGTTATCTAGACGGATAACTGCATTACCTGAATTTTTAGAAGTGAGTTGCATTGCTGCGACCGTAGCAACTTCAGGAATGCTTTTGTGAAGTACCTGAGTATTGGCAGCTTCCGGCTTGTAGGCGAATGCTAATGCACCGATTGTTACGGTTGCAGCGACAAGTGTTACCTTGAGGCTATTGAAAGGGGTTAAGGTTTTGTTCATACTTATCTCGCAGTTTGCAAAGCACATCGGGGGTAGAAGATCGATGTGCTTTTTTGTTGTCTGTGAGATAAATATAACTATAGTTATTTTTATAGTCAATACAATAGTTATAAAAATATTATTATAGTTATATTAATTTATATTTTTAGTTATAGTATGCAAAAGAAAACCCACCGAAGTGGGTTAATTTTTGGAAATCAGCTTATTTTTTGTATTCAGTAATGCTGATTGGTTTACCTTTAACGAATTCCACAACACCGTCACCACGTTTAAAGTGAATAGACACACCTTGGTCATTAGCTAGACGTACACCTGATGCTGCAATAGTTTGCTTTAAGTGATGAACTTTACCTGAGTTGTCTACTAATTCTGCAGTTTCAAAGTTGTCAGAGGATTTAAGCTCGAGCGTAAGATCCATTGGTCCAGTGAAGTAAATCACTTGAGTATTAGCAGGGGTATTATTAGTCGTCTTATCTTGTACAACCTCATTTTGAGGTGTTGATGTACAGCCTGTAAGTGCTAGTCCAAGTAATATTGCGCCAAGTAAGTATTTCATTAAGCAAACCTTTGAAGTGAATATATCCAAATTTATACTATTCGTTCAAAACTGACATTTGAAGGGTGGATTACATTTACCTACATAAAAGAAAACCCACCGCTGGGGTGGGTTAGAGTAGAGGGATTTGACATAATAAAACCGCTAATTTAGCGGATAGAGAGCCTTGTCAATCTCTTGTATTAAACAAATGTTAAATTTGCTCTCCTTAACTGAACTAATTCTGGATCAGTGTTGTTAGTCAGGAAGCCATTGGGTAATGCTGCAATTTTTTCAATATCAACTCTTGGTAGTCCAAATTTAGAGATAATATCTGTTTTTTTAAACCCACCATGCTCAAGTAACAATTTTATAGATTTTTCAAATAAAATTGGTTTTTCAGGGGTCATAGAGTCATCATAAGGCTCTCTTGTTCTCCATTTTCTAAAGCTCATATTTTTTCGTAAACGCAAGGTTTGATCTTCATTTGTTAGATTTGCATTGGAGCATTGTGAGATCATAGCTCCCACAGATATTCCCCATTTCTTCTTTTGAGCCAATAGAGTGTCAAGTGTAATCACCCGAAACAAGGAGGAGATAGCTATTGGTGGCATAAGAAAACAGCCTGCGAACAGATGTGCTTGATCCTCAATCTTTTTGTGTTTAATTGAGTTGCAATCTTCAGCAGTTAGATTCTTATGTAGAATAATATGTCCAAGTTCATGAGCTATATCAAAACGGCTTCTCACACAGCTAGCTTTATCTGATGCAGTCCAAATATAAGGTCTTCCATCTATCCATGCAGAAACACCATCCATATTGGTAAAACCTGACTCCTCATAAACAATAATTATGCCTGAGGCTTCAAGAAGTTGGGTTAAGTTAGGTATTGGGTTAACACCTAACCCTAGATGCTCACGAAGTTTTTGAGCGTATGATTCAATTTCCTCATTGGTAAGATTTAAAGCTTCATCTCTAGAGGGTGACGGAATCAGATTTATTTCAGGTAAATCAACCCATTCAACAAGTTTATTGGCAAACTCCGCTGTCCATCTAAGTCTAATTCTTGCTATCTCTTGAGCAGTTTTAGTTGCTGCAGAGTGTGATCTGAAATGATATACAGATGAAGCTATAAGAGATGGTTGATAAAACCATTCCATTGGTAAACCCAAAGCATTAGAAATAGCATCAAGAGACTGTGTGTCGGGTTCAATATGTCCATTTTCCCATTTTGAAATGGAGGTTGTGGAATATCCAATAATCGAGGAAAGTGCGGTTTGCTTTATGCCTCTAGCTTCACGCGCTTCAATCAATCTTGATGGATTAAATTTCGCATTCATTTTAACTACCAAATTTTTGCTGAACAATGTTAGGACTGTCTAACTCTGATAACTGCTTTTTTAATTTAACAACAGGTATAACAACTTTGTTTTTAGTTACAGATGCTGAAGCTTCAATTACATTATTTAGTGGTATAGCAAAGTGAACTTTTTTTAGATCTGAGCTTGGGATTAGTAATGTGGCATCAACACGTTGATCAGGCAAAACATACACATTCAAAATCATAAACATTGTATTTAAGCTATTTGAATTAGATGACTTAAACAAATCACTATGGCTATCCTCGTGAATTAGGTTCAGCGTTGATAGTTCCTTAATATAGTTGGTTTTTGACCACGATGCTGGTGTAGATGCTTTTTTTACAGCAATTACAAAGGAGTTGGATGATATTACAGGATAGTGAGCACCCTGAGGGTTTGTTTCCCGCAATTCAAAATCAAACCCAGAGTGATCTGCAGCCGTTTTAACTGCTTGCTGTATACAAAAATGCTCAGCTTGACCAAGAAATGGCTTTTGTATTTCCCTTGTTGGGCAAAGCTCCACAGCAAATTTTGTAGCACCAGTAATACTCTCATCTAAGCAATTAAGCAAATGAGCCAAATCAGATGAATTAAACTCCGTAGAGAGTGTATCTATGATTTTATCTTTAAGTAGTTTATCCATTAATGTGTGTATCCAACTTTAACTAAGTCGGAAAATAACACATAAATCTTTAACTAGGCAAGAGAGAAGACTGAAATAAGTAAACATCTGACTATATAAACGCTTTGATTAACTTTTAATAAAAAAAATCCGAATTCATATAGGTTCTTTTCCAAAGTCCTGCGTCGGGTTCGCAGTTTTAATACCCTCGAATTCGAGGGTTTTATTTATTTCAACATCATCATCCACATAATGGCGACAGCCAAGGATTAGGCACCCATTTTCAATAGCGTAGCTTTATCCATAATTAGCTAAATCAATAGAAACAAGTAGGTCTATGGGGATGTTGATTACTTCACCAGTATTCCTTTTGATAGATATATCTACTGAGTTATGGTGAAAACACACACTCTGAAGTTTTACGAATTTAAAGGACTGAGCACCACTTATTGCAGTGATATTGAATTCGTCACCACTACGCACACAAGAGACAATATGATGCATCATAGCTACTTGCATCTCCTTGGACTGGCGCTCATATGTGCACAAATCTGGAAATTGTCTTGGAGGGCGTTTAATTAACATAACCATTCCTATTGTTAGTAAAATTAGCCTTGCAGGCATTGAGGGTATTTAAGGGATCAAGGCTTGTTACCTAGAAAACTTTTCTAAAAATTCATCCACCCAGCCTTGAGCAGCATCAAGATTAGTTATGTCAGCAAGTTTCAAATTAGTGCCTTCAGCTTCGTTAAAGCCCTCAATAATAGCTTCAAAAATATTTGCCTCACTGATAACCTCGAGTGCCATTTCTGCAGCGTCATAGCTTTGTTTGGCTTTCTTAAGTGACGCTATTTGTTTATCAATGCCATCACTGATTTTACCCAGCGCTAATTTAAACTCTTGACGGTTAATGGTTAGCGCGGTTTTGGATTTATTAAGTGTCGCGATCATTATATTTTCCTTTATCAGGGTTTTAATCACCCAAAAAGTTGAATCCGCTTAAATTCCTTATTCGCTTCTATATGAGTTTTATAAAATTTATCTCTATCTTTTGAGTTAACAAAATCCTTAAATGTACTGGCTTCAAGGAGTCTATAAATGAATCTTTCGCCAGTCCTTAGTACTACCGTCAATAAGAAGTTCTGGTAAAGCACATGGCTGATATTTCTGGAATTTACATCAACTCTTTGCATGCTTATCCTGCACGCCAGATTTGACGACCTATTACTTTAAAGTTTTTACCATTTTCTTCAGTGACTATTTTATCTCTATATTTATCATTAAGGCTGTGAAGAACCAATGAGCCATCAGCTTCTTTAAAAACCTGCTTGATCATACCTTCACCAGCTAAATAAACCGCATAAATTTCACCATCAATAACGTCGGTTTGCTGCAAATTAATTCCTACCAAATCACCATCTTTAATAAAGTCAGCCATGCTATCACCTTTGGCTTTAATAATTTTCATGGTTTTTTCTGTAACGTTTCGATCTTTTAGAAATGATGGGGGAAAAGGAATTTTTCCATTAATAGCATCAAAATGAAATTCTATTGATTCGCCGGTACCACATGAAAAATTAGCCTCGACCACATCAATCCAAACGAATTGATCACGGAGATCATCAGTAACAACAATTGGTGCTTTGACCTCATTAGCATCAAATGCATCAGGCGAGTCGCCAGTCGAAAGCCACAATGGATCTACGCTAAAAAATTGGGCAATCAAAGGTAGATAAGCTGATTTTTGATTTTTGCCAGACTCAAGTGCTTGATAGGCAGGTTGACTCATTCCCACAGCCTCAGCAACCTCAGCTTGGGTTTTACCAGCCTTGCGGCGGGAGTCTTTCAGGCGATCTTTAAGTGACATAAATCAATACTCTCATTTCTAAAAATAAATATATAACCTTGGTTATATTTATTCAAACAACTATAGTTATTGACGCATGATAACTATAGTTATAATATGGTTATAAATTAATGGAGATATAACCATGATCCAGAGCCAAACAAAGCTCTACCAATCACTTGTTGAACATTTCGGTAGCCAAGAATGCACTGCCGAGGCTTTGCTGGTAAAGCAGCCAGCTGTGTCTGGTTGGGTACGCGGCACCAAAAAAATGTCCGAGCGAGTAGCTTTGCGTGCTGAAAAAAGTACAGATGGAAAATTCAAAGCATCAGATCTTTGTCCTGCGCTTAAGGAATTCAACAAGCTTTCGGTTTAACCAATTATCACTCGGTCAATGTTTTAAATAAACGTGAAATAAAACAAGGATTTCACAATGCAAGAAATAACACTAAGCCGTGAAGCACAGACGGCAATTTTTAAAATGATTAATCAGACCAAGGGGATTTCACCAAAAGAAATCGCTCAAGTTACTGGTGATTCACATAACACGATTTGCAACTACGGAAACGTAGGCATGCCAAACCATTTACCGAGTTTAAAAAAGCTCGAGACCATCATGATGTATACGCAAAATCCTGAAATTTTACGCGTATGGGCACATCAGTTGGGTTATGCGCTTGTGCCAGTCGGTTGTGATTCAAGCAAACATCATGAGTTATCAATTTTTGAGGCAATGATGCAACACAACATTAAAAGCGGCAAAGCAAACCATGTTGTGTATGAGGCTTATGAGGATGGCGTTATTACACCTGCGGAATATGAAGAAATTCACCAGTTAACGCAGGGCTTAACAGAATTGATTGCAGCAGTAGATCAGGCTGCGCTTAAGCAAATGAAAAAATACACATCAAATTTAGAAATAGAAAAAGCCTGATGGTCAAGATCAGGCTTTTAATTCAAGTTATGAGGGAATCATAAATGAATCTGAAACCAAATATACCACAAAACAATGACATGGCAAACGATGGATTCCTGAATGGCGACGTCGTGGTCTTCACAGACCCAATCAAACCAGGCCATCTAATGACCGTACATAAAGTCCAAGGTGATGGTGTACTACTGGATGGAAATCACAACTTTGCGCTGAGCCATTTAGTGCGTCCGGCAACGGTTGCTGAAGTCTTGGCTAAACGTCGTTTGACTGCTGCTGAACAAGCGCTTGCGGAGGTTCCATGATCACCAACAAGGCAATTAAAAAGCAGCCTGAGCACAAACACCTGCAAGGCGTTCAGAGTTGGTATAACCCAGCGCTACGCACGCTCAATGGTTTATTGGATATCCGAAAGGCCAACTTACGCAAGATCAATCGTGATGAAGCCAATGCTGCAGTCACACGTGATGAGTTTATCGAAATGCTAACCAATGAACATCGGATCTCGGCCTGGTATGCCGGTGAAATTATCTCAAGCTTACTGCGTTCAGAAATGATTTTGATGTTTGGACGCTTTATATGGATTAATGAAGGGGTGAACTCAAAATGAGCCAATTTACGCCCAATAGCTTTCAAGTGCCTAACGCATTTGTGGACGAAGTGCTTAACCAAATTTCGGATGCTGCATGCAAGATTTATCTTGTGGTGTGCCGTAAAACACGTGGCTGGAACAAAGTGATGGATTCGATATCATTAAGCCAGTTAGAGGAAATTACGGGTAAGAGCCGTCCAACAGTCATCAAGGCAAAAAACGAGCTGATTAATGTTGGCTTGCTAGTTGAATTACCAAGCACGATTTATGGAAATACCTTCAAACTTGGTGACGAAACAAGTGTTGGTTGGACTGTAAAATTCCCTAGTAAAAAATTTTTACTAGGTGAAAAAGCAGCCGTTGCTAGTAAAGATTCTTTACCACTGCTAGTAAAAAAATTTTACCCCGCTAGTAAAGAATTTTTACCATTGCTAGTAAAAAATTTTTACACACAAAAAACACTATCAAAAGACACTAATCAAAATAAAAAAATAAATAAAAAAAGATCCCGTGTTTCAGAACAACCTTCGACTGAAAAACCAAAAGTTGAAACTCAAAAATCATATGACCCGAAATCATGTGAATTACCAAGATTGGTAAATCAGGATCTATGGAATCAATTTGTGGATATGCGAACAGCTGCTAAAAAGCCACTCACTGAAAACGCTGTAAAACTCATTTTGAAAAAACTCGAGTCATACGGATCTCTGGCAGACCAATCCTTGGAAAACTCAATCATTGGAAACTACCAAGGGGTTTTCCCTCCAAAACAGCAGAATCTGCAGCAAGATCTAACTGGAATTCAGGAGCCGAGTTATTTCGCTCAGTCTTTTGATCAACAAGGTGGATCGAGCATTATCGACGTAACACCCGATGATTACGCTTTGGTGGGAGGATATTGAGATGAATCACTTGGTTTGTCGTGACGACGTACATGAGTTGATTGCAACTTTGCGAACACTCTACGCATCACAGTTCAATAAAAACTTCCCAGCAGAGGGTAAGAACTCAATCCCAATGCAAGTTGTTGAAGACCGAGTTGCTAAAGCCATGATTGGGGTGACTACGGAACAGTTTCAACGTGGTTTGCTCTTGTTGAGTACCAGTGGAAATAAGTACATGCCGAGCTTTGCTGACTTCCGAACAATGTGTATTGGCGAAGATTGGTGGAATGCTCAAAAAGCTTGGATCAAAGCATGTGAGTACACAAAAATTACGAAGCCTAAACCGGTTATTTTGGCAGATGGAAGTTCTCAATACCGAGACATTACGACCTTGGCCAAGTTCGCATTAGATCAAGTCATGCTTCTCATCAATGATGGTGAAATGTACCGAGCTAAAGAAGAATTTATTCGCTTGTATGAGGCCTATGTGTTGGAAGCTCAGATCAAGGGGCGATTTCAAGAGTGGTATCAAGAAAGACCAAGTTTGGCCTGGAGTGAATCTGAGAAAAAACATGTACCGGTTGCGAATGATGAAGCTCTACAACAGCTGGCCAATCTGAAAGCCAAAATAAATGTTCGAAATCGCCAAGTGCCGAAGCCCCAAAAATTAGAGGCAAATAAAGCAAAGGCAGTGATTCAAAACGAATGGCCAGATCCATTTGAAAACCCAAGTGAATATCAATCAATGATGGCGAATGGATTTAATCGTGTATTGGGCGGTGCTTCATGAACACCTCATTCGTTAAAAAATTTGAAGAGATTAAAAACGTACTTGTATACATCGCATTTTCTACTGCTGAGGTGACTGCTTTAGAGCTTGAGGAAAACGTGACTGATTGGGGGCGTTGCCAATTAAATTTACATCTTAAGAAACTTGTAGAAGCTGGGTATCTGCAGAGTAATGGCAAGCAAGTAGAACGTGCTTATACCGCTACTAACAAAACAAAGCAGTTATTTGGAGTGAAGTAGTGACCAGCTACTCAATTGCTGAATACAAACAAATGATCGGTGGTGCCAAATCTAAACGAGGTACCAAAAGACCTAAGGTTAAAAGTCAAAAGGTACCCAATGAGTTTGAAGCGAAATTTGCGCTAGAACTTAAAGCATTAAAGATAGATTTCGAACAGGAATTTAAGTTTCACCAGAGTCGCAAATGGAGGGCTGATTTCCACCTAAAGGGAAGAATGATTTTGATTGAAGTTGAAGGTGGCATTTGGAGTGGTGGACGGCATACAAGGGGTAAAGGGTATATCGGTGATATGGAGAAATATAACGCGGCAACAATGCTGGGTTATCAGGTTATACGGTTTAGTACAGAGCAAGTGAAGTCAGGTTTAGCAATTCAGCAGATTGAGAAGATGGTAGGGGATTTGGGATGAATGCAGCAGTATCGATTATGCAGTCGGTAGATTGGACGCGTTTTGATTTGGAGGGTTGGTTGTATCAGTTTGGGGCTTGGATGAATTCAGTATCTGGGACATGTGGGAAAAGTGTGAATCCTATTGCTGTATCCATGGATCAGGCAGTAGTGAAGCAGAAAATCAAGAAACTTACGGAAGAGCAAAAGAAAGAAATTATAGCCGCTCATTTCTTATCTGAAGCTCAGCCAAAGTTATCTCGCACTAAAATAACTTGTCAGATTGATGACAATGAAGCTCGCGCAGTGCAGCGTTTAATATTGGACATGCAAGGGCAATCTGAGGTGTTGGATGAATGGCTAGACGCCATCATTTGCCGTTATTTTTATGGGAATTCATGGTCTGCTATGGCAAATGAAGAACGTACACAGATGGATGCTCGCATGGATGTTAAGTGTGGCCTGGCGGCGTTGCATGTACGCTATCAATTCATTATTTACAATAAGTAAGAGATATCTATTCAGATGATTTTTTAGTTGGATTTATTTGTGCCTGGTTGTTATAATTTGTAAATAGTGTTGACGTATGTCAACATGTGTATATAATTCCCATAACAATATAAGGCATTAGGCATGAGTAAACATCCCAATAAGCATATTCGAGAGGCAATTGAGTATGCTATTGAAAATGGTTGGGATGTGGTTGAGACTGGTAACTCAGGACATGCTTTTTGTCGCTTAAAATGTATTTTGGGTCATTCTGATCACCAGATGAGTGTTTGGAGTACCCCTAAGAATCCTGAAAATCATGCAAAGCAGATCAAGGCAAAGATTCGGCAATGCAATGGAGATGAATCATGAATAACTATCACTTTACTGTTGTGGTACGGGATGCACGTTCTGATCTATCTGAATTAGAAGATAAATTTTTTGAAGCTGGCTGTGATGATGCATTACTTTGCACTTACAATGGCACAGTATATTTGGAATTCGATCGCGAAGCAGAAAGCGCTGAATTCGCTATTCAATCAGCATTGGAAAACATTCAATCTCTTGGATACAAAGACCTGATTGTTGAAGAGAAAGGTTTTTCAACCTTAGCTGAAATGGCTGAACGCGCAGGTATGACTCGTCAAGCCTTGTCACTATATGCTCAAAACAAACGTGGTGATGGAAGCTTTCCTAAACCTATGTATGGCCTAGCGTCAAAATCAACCATGTATTCTTGGCCAGAGGTTGCAACTTGGTTATTTGAACAGGGTAAATTAAATAGATCTCATTACGAAGTTGCAAATGCGGCAATTTAGATATTGACCTGTACAGGCAGTGTGCTATATTTCTGCTATAGTGGACGAAGTTATAGTAATTCACTAAGTTTAAAAGCTCGCCAAATGGTGGGCTTTTTTAAGATTCCAGTTTATATACCCACAGCCCAAATTCGTGGGTATTTTTTTGCAAAATTTATATACCTGAAGCTTCCTACGTTGCCAGGTATTTTTTATACAGTTTATATACCCGCTAGATCTTCTACTGGCGGGTATTTTTTTATAATCAGAGTATTATTAAATTTGTTTAAATAAACTTATTAGATTGTAGAAATACTTATAAAAAATAAGGGTTTAAAGTGCATTGCTTCCTATTGTATTTTGATTAAAAATCTGTAATTTAGAGTGAAATAGAGATACTCGAGAATTAATATGCCTAATTCTAAAATAACCATAGAGCAGATTTATAATTTTTTGCCGAGAAAAAGGGGATGGCATCAAAAAGCCAGTACATGCAGTTAGCTATTTTTTTGAACAGATGCACGAAGGTAGTCCATGTACGTTCATTGCTAGTAAGCCGTTTAATTACAAAGGAGTATATTCTGGGGTAGAAAAGAACATATACGGTCATGCTGCACCAGAATTTAAAGATAAAAAGAATTTTATTAATTGGGTTGAAAAAATGATAGGGGATTATCAATACTCAGCATAAACATTAGAGTGTCAAAAATAAATTTATATTACAGTTTTCTAAAGAGTAGACTTTTTTGCGTTTATGCTTTTTAAATTATTTACAATTTTTATGTAAATTTATAAAATAATTTAGCTAAACAAGCACCTAAGTCAGCGCAAAAGATAAAGGTTAAAAGCCCTATAGAGATATAGGGCTTTTATAGTAGAGATTTTGGTTTAACGAAAACTTTGTTTTTTATAAGTATATGCCCTCTATAGACATTAAAAAAAACCTATGAGTCCACCGAGTTGACTCATAGGTCGATTGCACTGACTCAATCCCTGATAAGTTTTTTTATTCTGAATACATAATAGACAAATATAATTAATGTTCAAGTAAGATATTGTTTTTAAAAATAAAAACCAACTATTTTTGTATGATTTTTAACTAAATGATATATAAGGTAAATTGAAAGAAATTATCAATATATTTGATTTATAACTATTAAATAAATAAGACAAAACCATAAGATAAATATATGAAAATTCTATTTTCAGGTAAATATTTATTCATTAGCTGCAATTTGATGATTTTTTTTAGCAACATCTCTCATGAAATGAACTCTTAATTGCAGATAAAAAGTCATACACCTTTTTATGAGTTTTTCGTCTAACGATTTATTTGCACGATTAATACATATTCAATAGATGTGACTTTCGAAAGCGTAGTTAAATGCATGTCTCAAAAAATGTTATTAATGTGATTTTGTATTACAAATTTTAGTATATGATGCGTGTGAGTTTAATAATATTGAGATTTGGTGATATGGCTATTTGGATTGCCAATAAAGACAAATATGGTGAATATCAGTTTGATGAAAAAATTTGGCCGAATTGGTATATCCCAGAAGAAATTATTGTCTCTAACGTCCGTTATCATCGCAACATAATTGAAAATTCAAAAATTACTTATTACATATATACATCCCAAAAATTGGTACAAGAGGATTTATTGCAACTTAGAAAAGACTGGTTAAGCTTTTGTGTACCTTGGTGAAAAATGTATAGTTTATAGCGGCTTTGTTGCACAAAGATTTGAAATACAAAGCCCCCTAATTGAGCCAAATTTAAGGCGTAACTTGGGTAAGTGGTCGACCTAATTTCGTAAATCTGTTGAGGACTGCTACACGTGCATGAATTTCATTGACTTGGCTATCAAATTTTCTTGCACTGAGTTTATCCCCCAATAATTTGATGCAATGCATCTTAGTTTCGACCAAACTTCGGCAATGATAGCCGGACCATTTTTTCCATAATGTCCTGCCTAAACGTTTAACTGTTCGAAGTAATTCATTTCGCGCTAGCGAGCTGATCTTTGTATCTTTCCATGGTTTCGCATTTTTTCTAGGTGGAATCACCGCATGCGCTTGCCGATCTGCAATGACCTGACGGCATTGCTTGGTGTCATAAGCGCCATCGGTATAAACAGAGTCAATCTGCTCATCTTGTGGAATCTGATCGAGTAAATCACCAAGCACTTGTGAATCACTGACATTATTGGTTGTGAGCTGAATAGCGCGTATTTGAAGGGTTTCAGCATCTATAGCAATATGCAGCTTACGCGATTGGCGACGATATTCAGGTCCATGTTTCTTGCGTTTCCATTCGCCCTCACCTAGAAACCTCATGCCTGTAGAATCTATGAGTAGATGCAGCCCATCGCTACTTTTTTGGTAGCTGATTGCAATATCAATAGGCTTTTGTCTTCTACAAAGCGTACTGGAATCTGGTGCGGTCCAATTTAATCCACAAAGTTTAATCAGACTTTGCACAAAGCCAGTGACCATACGTAAAGATAGACGGAATAAGGATTTAATCATTAAGCAGCATTGGATAGCTGCGTCGGAGTAGGTTTGATTTCGCCCTTGTTTGCCTTTTGATGGAGCATACCATTGCGTAGCAGGATCAAACCAAATGGCAATATTTCCGCGACTCATGAGTGCTCGGTTATATGCGGGCCAATTGGTTGTGCGATAGATTTTGTGTGTAGGCTTCTTCATTTGAAAATTATATCGCTGAGAAAGCCTTTACAGATAGGTTTGTGCAACAAAGCCAAGTACAGGCAAAACACGACTTAGAATTTTGCAGTGCTGAGCTGTCTAAGTATCAGAATTTGAGTCGGACAGGATTAACTCGAAGCGAGCTCATCGCAATTGACGGCATTATGATTAAGCTGAAAGAGCGTATTAAGAATTTGCGTGAAGCGTTGTATGTGTGATTCAAAAAGACTGGCTGCGGTTCGATTGCTATTGAACTATTGAGGTTAGTTTTCAAAATTGTACCTATTGTGTTTTTGTGATCTAATTCACATTGATTTAAAAATGTGAGATTTGCACATATTATGTGGTGGAAGTTTATTAAAAGTTTTAATACGATCAATACTTATCTTTTTTTAGCTTTTGTATTGTTAATATTTATTCTGGTTTATTTCTATTACATGAATCCCAGCTAAGCAAAAAATTGCATAAGTGGTTTTATATCACAGCCTCCTTCGGGAGGTTTTTTAATGGGCGAAATTTATGGACATAGATGACTATTTCTGGAAAACCAAGAAACGCCCACATAAAACTAAGCCACGCACTAAGCCATTACCTAAAGCAAAAGAAAAATACTTAGAGGCAGAAGAAACTCTATTTCAGGAATTAGAAGAATATCGAATTGGTTATCGTCGGAAGTTTCAATTTGAATCAACCAAAAATTGGCGGTTTGATTTTTATATTGTGAAATTGAATCTTCTTATAGAAATCGCAGGTAGTCCATGGTCGGTTGGTCGCGGTGGTCGAAAGATAGCAAACTCATTCAATAAGTATGATTTGGCTGAAGATATGGGTTATAAGATTCAGCGTTTTGAGCCACATGCAATTGAATCGGGCAGTGTGATTCGTTGGATCAAGTCGCAGTTAGAGAGATTAGAAGATGGAACAGATCAGACCATTCCCACCAACAGACCTGATTGATCAAGCTGAGGAAGAAGACGCTATACGTCTTGCACCAGCACAAGAATTATTGGCCTGGGTGAAAGATAATTATTTGACTATTGGTGGCCAACTCCATAACCCAGACCATGATCATATCGCTGAGCTGATTCATGATAATGAAGAGTTTTTAGCATTTGCATGGGCATCATCTGCGGCTATGGCTAAAAAGAGAATGGTACTAGGCCAGTGTGAAAAGGTGATGTTTAACCAAGGCGGGTGGAAGAAAGCTCGTCAAGAACAACAAATGCGAGACTGGTTTGGCTTTGTACCTCAGTACTTAATAACGATTGATGCAGCATTCTGTGAGCAAACCTCTGATCGCGAATTCTGCCGTTTGATTGAACATGAGCTTTACCACATTGGGGTTGAGCGCGATGAAGATGGTGAGATCATTTATAGCGATATGACTGGCTTACCGAAGCATTATTTGGCTGGCCATGATGTTGAAGTTTTCTTTGGTGAAATACGTCAGCACGGAATCGATAGCTCAGTACAACGACTATTGAATATTGCTAAAAATGCTCCATTTGTATCGGAGACAAACATTGCAGCGTGTTGTGGGAATTGTGTGATTAACTGAGCCGAAAGGCTCTTTTTTTTGCCTATCTTGCGACACGTAGCGACACAAAGAGGAATTTATGGCAACACTTAAAGAGCCTGTGAAAATTTTTATAATTCAGTCTCTTGCTTGCCGTGACACCCCTCAAGAAGTCGCGGATCTTGTGAAGCAAGAGTTTGACCTGATTCTCGATCGATCTCAGGTGGCTTTGTACGATCCAACCAAGCGACGTGGGAAAAACCTAAGCAAGAAATATGTCCAATTGTTTGAGAAAACCCGTCAGGATTTCGATGCAGGATTAATCGATATTCCAATTGCGAACAAGTTCTACCGTTTGAAAGAAATCCAAAAGATGTATGACGACTCTGGGAAGAACAAAGTCGCAAAACAAAAGTTATTAAAGCTTGCACATCAAGAAACTGATGGCAGGACAATTCGTCAGGAGCACACTGGTAAAGATGGTGCTGACTTGGAAATCAAAGTTATTCGAGAGTTTATAGATTAGAAGGATTCCACTGTGGAGCTTAGAATCAAAACTCCACGTTGGTCAAAACCTTGGTTTAAGACAGCACGATATAAGGGTGCTCATGGGGGGCGTGGATCAGGTAAGTCACATTTTGTAGGTGAGCAGCTGGTAGAGGAATGCGTCATTGATAAAGATCTTCGCGCTGTATGTATTCGTGAGATTCAGAAATCGATTAAGTACTCAAGTAAGCAGCTTATTGAGGACAAGATTAAGGCTCTAGGCGTATCACATCTGTTTGATGTGCAACGTGACCTAATCAAGCGAAAGGGTGGTGAGGGAGTAATTCTTTTTCAGGGTATGCAAGACCACACAGCTGATTCAATCAAATCCCTTGAGGGTTTTAAGATAGCTTGGATTGAAGAAGCTAATAGGCTTTCAGCAAAATCTCTCAGACTATTACGTCCAACAATGCGTGCTGAGGGGTCACAAATTTGGGCGACATGGAACCCCGAATCGAAAGACGACCCTATAGATGATTTTCTACGTGGTGAGTTTGCACCTGAAGACTCCATCGTTATTGAAGTAAACATCAACAACAACCCATTTGCTCCGCAAACACTGTTGGACGAATACGGGGAAGATCGTAAGCGTGCAATTAGGATGCAGGCTGCAGGTGATGAAAATGCATGGCCTATGTTTGAGCATGTTTGGCATGGTGCTTACCTTGAATTTAGCCAGGCCATTATCTTCTCTGGTCGTTATGTGGTTGATGAGTTTGAACCTGATGCTGACTGGACAGAAGTGTACTACGGTTCCGATTGGGGGTTCTCACAAGATCCAACAACACTAAACCGTATTTTTATTCATGACGATATTCTCTATATACGTAATGAAGCTCATCAAGTGGGTTGTGAGATTGATCATCTTCCGAATCTTTTTGATGAAGTGCCGGGCGTACGTACTCACGAAATCAGAGCTGATAATTCGCGACCTGAAACTATTAGCTATATGAAACGCCAAGGTTTCAAGATTAAGGCAGCAGACAAATGGCCTGGATCTGTAGAAGACGGTGTGACGTATATGAAGAAATTCAAGCAAATCATTATTCACCCTGATTGCCCTGAAACAGCTAGAGAGTTCAAGTTGTATTCATACAAGGTCAATCGTGCAGGTGATGTACTGCCGGATATTTTGGATCTCAACAACCATCATATGGATGGTATTCGCTATGGCTTACAGCCATTGATTAAGGGTCGAAGCAGCAAAAAACCTGCTGGTGCAGGTAGTCGAACTTATTGATAAGGAAAACACATGGCAAAGTCTAAAAAAGACAAAGCGTCAAAGAAGGCTTTGTCTCTTGGCAACCTATACACTCAAGAAGCGGTCACTCAGTTTCTGGTGAACTTTGGCAAACAGCCTGATACGGATGAAGTATTACGCAAAGCGGGCATTACACGTCACAGATTACGCGTATTGCTAGATGATGATGAAGTTGCCCAGGCCGTTGAGACTCGCATAGATGCACTACTGGCTACACCGTTAAGAGTTGAGCCAAGTGATACAGATGAGGCTGCGAAATTAACACTTGTTCTTAAAGAATGGTTTCATGAGATTGCAGCCGGTTCTTTGAATGCCTTGTTTTTTGGTTATTCGGTTCAAGAAGCTGTTTATGAACTTAAACCAGAGGGTTACATCGGCCTGGAATGGATTGGTGAAAAGCCAATGCAATGGTTTGAACCTAAAAATGATGGTCGACTAATTTACCGTCAGGAGGGGGCTGCTAATGAGCAGGAGGTCGATCAAGTATTTAAATTCTTCCTAACGCGTCGTAAAGCTTCATATGAACAACCTTATGGAAAAGCATTGCTAGCAACACTGTATTGGCTATTTTTCTTTAAGCAGAATGGATTCAAATTTTGGGCTAAATTCTTAGAGCGGTTTGGTACGCCAATTCTTTTAGGTAAATGTAAAGATACCGAAACTGAAGACATGAATAGAGCATTATTAAATGCTCATGCTCAAAGTGTATTGTCGATCGATGCTGAAGACGATGTTCAGGTACTGGGTACATCTGGTGCGAGTGGTACTGCTGGAGCTGCGTTTGAGTCTTTCAATAATCAGCTTGTACGACAGATTCAAAAAGTCATCTTAGGGCAAACACTTACTAGTGGGACTGATGGTGTTGGTAGCAGAGCATTAGGTCAAGTCCATGAAAATGTAAGGATGGATAAACTCAAATCTGACATTCGACTGGTTACGCCTACTTTGCAAGCAGTGGTGAATGCACTATGCGCTCTAAATGGTTGGGGTGTGTATGAGGTTATGCTCGGTGAAAAACCTAAACCACTCAATAAGGATCAAGCTGAGCGTGATGCTCATCTTAAGAATGCTGGTGCAAACCTAACGCCACAGTATTTTCAGCGTGAGTACGGGCTTCAGGATGGTGATATTGCTGAGTCAAACCAACCTCTTCTAAACACCCAATTCTCAGCGATACCTAATCGTGCATTCAGCTTTAAAGCCCAGGCCAATAAACTTTCTGCTGAACAGCAAGAAGTTGAGGAATTAACCGATGGCCAAAAGGATCTGCAGCTTTTAAGTAATGAGCAGATTAAGCAGCTCATTGCTGAGTCTGATAGTCCTGAAGGCCTGGCATTCAATTTAATGCAGTTAATTCCATCGGTATCTGAATCTCAGTTTAAGGCCAATTTAGATCAGGCTTTATATGCTGCAGATGTATTGGGGTATGCGACTGCTGCTAAGGGGAAATAGATGCAACCAGTCACGTTCCTTGAGGCGCTTCAGTACGCGCATGACAAAAAGATTGTGCTACCTGATGAGTTTTACTCAATGGACTTAAAGACTCGGCAGATGGCGACAACAGTGAGCTTTCTATCAAGTCTAGAGCAAGTTGAGACAGTGATTAAGTCACTGAATAAAACATTGGCGAATGGTGGGACATTTAACGATTTTCAGAAGCTCGTTGCTGAATCAGAGATCATTCTACCTAAGCATTATCTAGATACTGTATTTCGCACCAATATCCAAAGTGCTTATGGTCATGGGCGATGGCAGCAACAGAATCGCAATAAGGATAAACGCCCTTATCTAATGTACTCGGCAATCGATGATAGTCGTGTACGCCCAGCACATTTGGCATTGAATCGAATTGTACTGCCGATTGATCATCCATTTTGGCTGACGCATTACCCGCCCGTTGCGTTCCGCTGCCGGTGTAGCTGCATTGCTCTCACAGAGGCTCAGGCACTCAAATACGGTATTACACCTGATGATAAGTTGCCTGAAGTTGCTGAAGCATTGGACTGGTCATCGCATCCTTTGCAGTTTGGTGATTTGGAATCATTGGTTGATAAAAAGATCAATGTGTCAGTGTTGGATAAGGAATACCTCCTCGAGCAGAAAGAAGCCATCAAGGCTGAATGGACTGCATCGAAAAAGCTTACGAGCCTATTTGCTCCGATGGATGATAAGACTCGGGACTTATTCGATACGGTGGCCAATACTGTGATTCCACTTGATCCAAGCATTCGACCAAGTGCTATTCGTACTTTCTTGGATTATGTGCAAGGCAATGACCAGGCCATTACAGGCTATTTGAATAGCAAAGCTATTTCTAAGGCTGACCAATTGCTTAAGCAGTGGTTGGTTCAGGATATAGCAGCGATTCATGCTGTTGCTAAAAACACTGCTGAAGTTGTTACCGGCACAACCACACTGGCTTACGCAGCTTCACTTGAAGTGGGTAAGGTGGTGACTCTAGATGCACCAATGCTTTTAGCAGGTCAGTCAAACATCATGCTTCAAATTGAGAATGCCAAAGGCCTGGGGATTGATCTTGATCAGTTGAATGCCGGTGAAGGTGTCTTGCTACCTTTGGGAGTCTCATTTGAAGTTGTTTCGATGGAGATGGTTGAAGGGGTGATGGTTTTTACACTGAAGGCATTGGTAAATTAAATTGAAATTAACTAGAGACCGTCCGAAAGGGCGGTTTTTTTATGGAGCATGAAAATGCCAGTAGAGGAAACACAGGACAAATATTGCTTTCGGCTTGGCGATCTGAACGTCAATCAAGCCGAAGACGGCAAGAAAAAACGCACATTCACAGGCGTGGCATATAGCGGTGAAGTGATTACAGACCATTGGTATTGGGATCGAATCATTTTTGATTTGGATTCAATGAAAATTAAGGGGCGTATTCCCGCATTACTCGATCACTCACCACGTCAGCGTGCAGGTGTCATCAATGAACACAGCATTAATCATCAACAAGGTTTAGTCGTTTCAGGTGACTTAATGAGTAACGAGTTCGGCACCGAAGTTGCTCAGGATTCTGACGATGGTTTTCCGTGGCAAATGTCAGTACGCATTGAGCCGTCATCTGTAGAAGAAATTCAGGCTGATGCATCTGTCACAGTCAATGGAAAAGTTCACCAAGGACCAATCACGGTATTTCGTGGTGGTCGCATTCGTGAAGTGTCTTTCTGTGCTTTGGGTGCAGATGACAACACAAACGCCGTGGCAGCCAGCCACAACCCAACACAAACTAGCAAAGAGGACACAGACGTGACCGAATTAGAAAAAGCCCAGGCCGCATTAAAGCAGGCTGAAATTGATCGTGATGCTGCACAAGCCGAACTTAAAAAATTCAAAGCCGATAAGCGTGAAGAAGACATCAAGTCGCTTGAAACAGCAATGAATAAGCAATTCAGTGCTGAAGAAAAGAAATCCTATACAGATATGGATGATTCTGCATTCGCATTTATGGCACAGCAATTAAAGCAATTTTCTGCAGGTAGCCAGCAACCACCATCTGGTCAGCAACAACAGCAGATCCCACCGCAATTCGCACACTTATTCACTCATCAAGCGAATAGCAATCAAAGTGGGCAACAAGGCCAAGGCGATCAGCAAGGTACAGCCTTAGATCATGCGTTTAACCAATTTGCTGCAGCGCAACAAGGAGCAAAAAAATAATGGGAACCATTACTCAAACAATCACGACTACACAGCTTGTAGTGGGTGATGGCGTTCGTACAGAAAACGCCAAAGTAAAAACGGCGACTGCATATAAACGCGGTGATTTGTTGAAGGTGGCTACAAACAACCTTGCAGATCACCCCGTGGTAACAGAAGGTGTAGTTGGTGATTGGAATGCCATTGCCAATACAGATATGACTGTGGAGCAGGCTACGTACCATGCGGCCAATGGCCTGGAAATGCCAATTTACGTACAGGGTGCATTTGATATTGCTGTGGTAACCGTGAATGGTACGCCGTTAACGGAAGCTCAATATGACGCAGTACGTGCCCAGGCCTTAATCAACAAAATCGAACTTCGTAAAGTCGTGGGGAAATAATCAATGAGTCAAACTTTTACATTTCAGAACGCACCGGTTGAACTATTGGATGTGCCTCAGTTGGTGTTATTAACGGATACTACTCAGAAGGTAGACACGTGGTTAATGGATCGCTTCTTTCCTCAACGTGTCTCGTACACCAAAAAAGAAGTTCCTGTAGGTGAGTTAAATACAGCAACGCCGCTCGCGCCATTCGTGACACCAACAGCTGCTGGTCGCCAAATTAAAGTCGGTGAATCTGGCAACGTGAAATTTGTTAAACCGGCTTATTTAAAGCCGATGATGACGGTCATGCCAAGTGATGTGCAAAATACTGCGCTAATCACTCAACTGCGTAAATTTGGTGTCATTGCAACAGGTTCAAACCGTTTAAGCGATGCAGATCTTCTATTGATTGATCAGGCTCAAAAGGCTTTATACCTGCGCCAGTCCATTGAAAATCGAAAGTTGCTGATTGCTCGTGATGTATTGCTCTATGGTAAGACAACATTCGCTTCTGCTGACTTCCCAATGTATGAAGTAGATTATGAGCGTAATGCAGCTTGTACATTTGCTCCATTGATCAAATGGGGGCAGGTTGGTGCTACACCAGTAAAAGATTTCCAGACCATGATTGATCTATCAGTAGAACATTCTGGTACCTCTCCAATAATGGCGCTTACAACATCTAAGGTGTACAACACGTTAATCAAAGATCCAGAGTTTAAAGAGAAGTTCATTGCACCATATGCGGGTATTAGTGTTCCTTTGACTCCAACCTTTGATCAAATGGATAAACCGCAGTTCCGTGGTACGGTCGACAACATTGAAATTTGGACGTATGACGTTCAACACAGTATTGGTGGCGGTACACCGGAACGATTTATTCCAGAAGACTTCTTTGGACTGATCTCTGATGCTAATGGTTGGATCGCTCACTGTGCTATCCAAAACGTAGAGGCTTTTGGCCAAGCTCTAGAGTTCTATCTAAGCCAATGGCAAGAAAAGAACCCTTCAAGCATTCAAATGCTTGCTGAATCATCTCCACTGGCGATTCCAAACAATAAGAATGGCCTGGTAGGCGGTCGCGGGTTCGTATAAGGAAAATATTATGACGAAGTACATTGCAAAGCAGTCGCTTGGACACTTTCGTCCAGGCCAAGAAATCACAGGGCTTGAAGCTAAACAACTTCAGGCCCTTTTAACATCTGGGGCGATTGAAGAAGAAAAGGCTCCAGAAGAACCTGAGGCTGATGGTTCAGCCGCACGCTTAGCTGAACTGGAAAAAGCCAATACTGATCTTATTGCAGCAAATAAGCTGATGACTGATGAAAAGGTCAAATCAGATCAGGAGAATGGTGAGCTTAAAGCGAAGGTTGCAGAGCTTGAAAAAGCATTGGCTGCATCTGAAGCTGCCCTGAAAAAAGCAACTGCCGAAGCGAAGAAGGCTGCTTCAGAAGCCAAGTAGGTGACCTATGTATGCGACTAAATCTGACTTGGTAGCGCGATTTGGTGAGGGTGAACTAGAAGAGTTAGAGGCGATGCAAACTGCAGGGAATTCGATTGAAGAAACCCTGCAGGATGCATCAGAGGAAATAGACAGTTATATCGCTGTTCGTTATGTGCTGCCATTGCCAAGTACTCCTAGCACTTTAAAGCGTATTGCGTGCAACATTGCGCGATACAGACTTTACTTTCAGCATCCAACAGATGAAGTTGAGAACCGCTATAAGGCGGAAATTGATTTCTTAAAACGAGTTGCTGATGGTAAAGCTACTTTAAACATCCTCAATCCCCAAAACGAAGTTACTGAAGAGAAGCCGGTAAATAGTCCATCAACGCTACCTATTGGTAGTACTTATCGTGGTGGAGTATTTGGTGATGATGTCTTAAATATGATGCCTAGCATCAAGTGAGGCTGATATGTCAGGCGTAGCAATTACCATTGAGGCAGATGGTGAGTCTGCCGTTATGCAGGCTTTGGAACGTTTATCAAATTTCGATCAAAGCAAACCAAAGCTCTTTGATGCTATTGGTCATTCGGTTGTGAGCAATATTCGCAACCGGTGGACCAATGGTGAGGGCTTGGAAGGTAAGTGGCGTTTATCAGGTCGGGTTGCCCGTAAAGGTGGTACCACTTTGCGTGATACATCAAGGCTTATGAATTCTATTACTCATAATGTACTAGGTGGTGGTGTTGAAATTGGAACTGACGTGGAATATGGCGCTACTCATCATTTTGGTGGTGAAATCCATTATGAAGCGCGTATGCGTCGCACCTACTTTCGACAAAATCAACGCACCGGCCTGGTTGGCAATAAGTTTGTACGTAAAGCGCGTTCCAACTTCATGCAGGAAACGATGGGTAAGGCCTACAAGGTAAATATGCCACGTAGACCATTCCTCGGCTTAACGGAAAGTGATGAATTGAAAGTGATGGATTTAATCGTGGAGCACTTAACAAATGACGGATGAAGATAATTTCTTTGCTGTACGAAGTGAAATTGAAGAAAAGCTAAAAGAAATTCCTGATTTCAAGAAGATCTATACACCGGCTAATTCTGCAAAAGTAACAGAGCTGTCACAGGTCACACCAAATGCTCAAATTTATTATCGTCGCGTACGTAAGTCAGATGATGTTGGGCGATCTGCAATGATGAGTTTAGGGCAGCAATGGGAAGTCACAATTTGCGAACGTCATGCTGCTTCACAGCAAAAAGATGGTTCGGCTGTATTGGATCGTGTAGGCAAGTTAACGATGAAAGTATTAAAGCTTTTATCCGGTTGGAAGCCTGCATCCAGTAATCGTCCATTAAGTATGGTCGCGATCGAAGAAGATTATTCACCAACGTGTGTATATATCACTTTGGTGTTTGAATCAAAAATGTTTGTATAGGAGCCATTCATAGAAAAACAATATAAAGCCCGGCAACCCGTCGGGCGTTTTTCTGCCGGCGAGATTGTTGGTGGGCTGACAGAGAATCAAATCAGCAAATTACTCGCAGATAAAATCATTGAAGAAGTGAAGCCATCTGCTCCAAATAAACCCGCTAAAGAGGTAAAAACCGATGGCTAAAAATTATATTTCACTCCAAGGTAAATTCTATTTATCTGAGATTGCAAATGGTGTTGCAGGTGCGATGCGCCATATTGGTAACGTGCCTGAATTTGAGCTTGAAATTACAACTGATCAGGTTGAGCACACAGAAAGCACATCCGGTCAGCGTACAACAGACTTTGTGCTTACAAAGACCACTGGTGTGAACTTTTCAGGACAACTTGAAGAAGTGGATGATGCCAACCTTCAGTACATCCTTTCTGGTATGAAGTCAGAAGTTGCTAGCGATACAGTGACTGATCAAGCACTTGGTGCCGTGAAAGTCGGTGAAGAAATAAAGCTCAATGGCTATAGCCTTACAACAGTTTCGTTTAAAGCTGGTTCTGCAGCTATTGATGAATTGAAATATGAACTTGATTCAGTTTTTGGTACTGTGATCTTTAAAGAAACGATTGCAGAACCAGTAACGGCAACCTACACCACTGGTGCAGTAAGTCATACCACCATTGCGAGTGACTTCAATAAAGAATATGAACTGTTCTTTAAAGGGATTAACACAGCAACTGGTGACAATATGGCTGTTCGCTTATGGCGTACGAAGAAATCACCTGAGACAACGTTCCCATTAATTCATGAAGACCTTGGCCAATATGAAATTTCAGGTCAAGCCTTATCTGATGTAAGCAAAGGATCAGATGAAACACTTGGTCTATATGGCCACGTTGTGACAATTCCGAAAGTGTAAAACCTCAGGCACAAAGAACTCCACGGCGCATATGCGTCTTTTTTTGTGCCTGAGTTTTAGGTGACCCCCTGTAGGGTTTTACGAAACCCTTGACAAGAATCTATATTTTTCAAAGCGAAGCCGGCCTAACAAGTCGGCTTTTTTAATGCCTGAAATTTGGGCAAACCACTGGCTAGGCTGATCCCCGAAAAGAAGATGGTCGTTTCGACTATTCATTGCATCTTCTTGCCAGTGTTTCTTTTTTAATGAGTAGTCGGAGCAGATCAATGAATGCAATCGTAAAAATTGAAAATCAAACTCCATTTATCGAAGTTGAATTAAATGGAAAAATTCAGCTCGGTGTGAATGCGCGCGACCTGCATAAAATGCTAGAGGTTAAGACGGACTTTTCGGATTGGATTAAGCGACGCATTAAACAATGTGGTTTTGAAGAGAATTTTGATTACACCCTTGTCCTCAAAAAAGAGGAGCAGGTGTCAGGTGCAAAATATTTAAACGAATACATCATCTCAGTAGATATGACTAAACACCTTGGAATGATGGAGCGCAATAAAAAAGGTCATGAGATTCGAAAATACTATATCGAGCAAGAAGAATTAGCTCGTCAGCTCAAAGATGGGCTACAGGTGCGCATTGGTAAGCTTTCAGCACAAGTTGAGCTGATTACACAGTGCTTGTCTGAGGCAGGGTGGTTTTTGTCTGTAGAAGGTAAGCAGACCAAACCAGCTATGCTTAAAGAATTAGATGAACTGATTAAAGAGGCGCAACCATCCTTAGATTTTGATCAGGATAAAGATAATGACAAATAATGTTCCTGCTTACATTGTGGTGGAGTGCAGACCAAGCACAGAAGAGGATGGTTATGCTGATATTGTTGTTCATAACGACACCTACATTTTTGAAAGTGTAGAGCCGGCAGAAAGCCTACGCGCAGCAATGCTAATAGCTATTGATATCGAACGAACTAAGCCGAACCATCGACACATCACGCTGCATGCCGAAAGCATCTTGAAATTATGCAAAGGCATACAAGGTGTGACGCAAGGTTGATAATTATCGCCACCTACGGGTGGCTTTTTAGAGATTCAATCATGAATGATTTCTTTTTAGCGAATAACCGCTTGATCACAATCAAAGTGCTTGGCAATGATGTGGAAGTGAAGCAATTGCAGATGCATAACTTTGATATCTGGTCACCAATTGCATCAGTTATTCGTGACAGACTAAAGCAAAGTGATTATTCAGATTTAATCGGCGCAAGCCTGGTTAAAGATTATGGCGCGCATGTATTTCAACTTTGCTCAATGTGTACAAACACTGAAATAGAGACGCTATTAGATCTCGCTGAATCAGATTCGTTGGAGTTTAGCCATCTTCTTAAACATGTGATCGAAGTAAATGGTGCATATTTCAATGAAGACGTTAAGCCAGGCCCTAAAATACATAAAAAGAAAGGTAGTGTTGAACAAACTTGGTTTGATTCATTCCAGTACTTGATAACGTATGGCCATCGACAAGACGATATTCTGCAAATGACCTATGGCACATTCATCAATTACTTAAAGTCTGCTCAGAAGTATCAGTGTAATCGTGGAAAGTTTGATTCAAATATTATCCGAGCCGCACACCATGCAGATAAAAAAGGATTTACAACGTTCCAAGATGAGTTATCTAAACATTGATGTAAGTTACGGTTTTCACTTAATATGTGCTCAATAATTATATATTGAGGGTGTTGGGGTGAAAAAGTTAGTTTTAATATTGGCTCTATGTGTGTCTGCACAAGCATTTGCAGTAGATATGAGAGCACTGCGTGGTAGCAATGGTTTTGTTGAGCTTGGTAATTCAGAAGCAAAACTCAAGGATGTACTTGGACAACCTGAATCTGTAGATCGTCAAGTTGTGCACGACCGCAACGGATGGCCACATAAGGGCACAATCTACATTTATAAAGTAGATGGCCAGACCTACACCATTACTGTTATTGGTGGCAATGTTTACAAGATTAATTGGGAGCGTTGATAGTGAACCTTAAGGTTTTAATTGTAGCTGCTGTATTAATTGCTGGTGGGTTGTTTTACTTCGTTAATCAGAGCAATAAGGCTGATATCGAACGTCTGAAGCAAGCTGAAGTTGCGCATCAACAGAAGCTGGAGCAAGAGAAAGTTGATGAGGCGAAAGCTCTCCAATTATCCGCTCAACGACAAGCCGAGTTGGAAAAGACAAAAGCCTTGAAAGCAGAGAAAGAGAGACAAGATCAGTATCATAAAGTTCAAAATAGTGAAAAGGCGCGAATAGCAGCAAAAGAAAAAGAGGAAAACGAATTAAAAGCCTTTAAAATAGTTTTTGATAAGTGGATGACTCAAGATAATATAGCATCTTCAACAGCTCGTGTTTCAATTGCAACACCTGTCACTGAGTTGAGAAAAATAAGAGATGAGCTGAATCTTTTGCAGATAACAGGGTGTTTAGTTGGGGCTAAGAGTCAATTGATGTCAGCTATGGATGATGAAATTTTAATGTTTGTCTATTTTATGCAAAATGATATTAGGTCTGCAAAAACAATGGAGAAACTTAAGATCTCATATTTCAACAAACTGGCTGATGCTATTGAGCAAAATACAGCATGTAAGAATTCTTAATAAAAAAGCGCCTCAAGGCGCTTTTTTATTATTGGAATTTTTCTGGAAGTCATCTATTACCTCAATTAAGGCTTTTTGAACATCTTCCCAAGGAATGCCTTTTTCAGACATAGCTTTTGATGTTGCAATTACCATCTGAACCATACAAGCATTATAACCAGCATTAAAATCGTTTTGGTTTTGCAGAAAACTTTGCTCTAAACGAGTACATATTTCGGCATTAATTGAGCGGTTGTGTTCTTTTGCTGATTCTTGAATCTTATCGCGCAACTCAGCCGACCATCTGAGTTTGTATTGCGGGTCAGTCTGATGATAGTAGTCTTTTGACATAACAAAATCTTAGCTTCTGGAATGAAAACGATGTTAATGCACCTATAAGGTGTTGACAATAAACCTAGTAGGTTTTATATTTATCAAACCTACTAGGTATTAAAGAGGGAAGCATGAGCGCAAACCAAAAAGGCCAGCAATACAAATTAAGATTCTTGGATGATAAGGATCATAAAGAGCTTAAGGAAGTTGCAAAAAAGGAAGATCGTTCGTTGAATTATTTAATTAATCAGGCGATTAAAAAGTTTTTGAAAGAAGAGAATGCGAAAGCATGAAATCAATAGACAACAAAAAAGCCCAGAACTTTGGACGGTCGGGCTTGATTGATGTCATTACTAAGAGAAGTAACTATGTCTAATTTAACACAAAACTTTGCAAACCCAAACACTCAACCATTGGTTATTGGTGAATTTTCAATTCGTCAGGATGAAGATGGGCGTTACTGCTTGAATGATCTTCATAAAGCTAGTGGTGGTTTAGCTAAACACAAACCATCGAATTTTATCCGCAATCAACAAACTCAAGAGTTAATTGTTGAGATTGAGCAAGTCTCAGATGTGAGTAGTGCGAATTTTGACCGATGCTCAAATATGAGCATCGGTCAAAAAGCAATCAATACTATAAAGGGTGGGGTTAAGCAAGGCATGTATGTTGTAGAGGATTTAGTCTACTCATACGCAATGTGGATTTCTGCAAAATTCCACTTAATGGTTATCCGTGCTTATAGAGCACAAGTCATGGAATGGATGATCGGCGGTAAGCAAACCATCTCACCAGAACAAGCAGGCATTCTTTACAACATTGTTCATACACGCGCTGGAGAGAATAAAAATCTCATTGTGCAAATGTGGAGTCGTTTAAAGAATCATTTTAAATATTCAGCAAGCTACCGTGAATTACGTGCCATTCACTTTGAAGATGCAAAGCATTATTTAGAAGTGATGGATTTAAAAGGGAAAAAGGAGGCTAGTTATTTTGGGTTTGATGATACAAGCAACCAACAATATCGGCCTTGGCAGGATGAGAATGTGCAGTTTCTGATGTGGTACGTGCCTAAACTTGCAAAGATCATAAAAAATGATATTTATCCTGCGCTTTCAATGTTAAGGAGTGAGTATTCAGCACAGCTTATAGGTTATGCACAGGAAGCAGCTTGTCACGCAAATTTATTAAACCGAGCTGCTCGAAAGAACGGATTAACGCATTATGACCAATTAGGTGGGCAACCGATACACACTATTGAATGGTATTTAGCTAAGTAACATAAAAAAACCACTCTTCGGAGTGGTTTTTTTATACCCAAAGAAAAACCCCGATGTTAGCGCATCGGGGTTTTTTATTTCCAAAACTTTAATGAAAGGATTAGAAAAATATCTATGCCCAACAATTTTAACACCAAACCCAATATAAGCATAGAGGGTAAAATGAGCGAACAGGATACAGGAAAAGTTGCCATTATTATGGCTTGGGGGAAGTCAATCTCCCTTGTCATTGGCAGCTTGGCTGGAGCAGTAACAGCTATAACAGCTTTTTTTAAGTACATTTTGTGAAAATCATGAAGCTAAATTTATAAAACCAACCCAAAACAAGGTTGGTTTTTTTAATGTCCGCGCGCTTCTAGGCGCTTTTTTTATGCCAAAAAATTGAGGTTGCCATGTCTGGTAAAAATCTAACGTTCAAACTTATTCTGGATGGCGATAGCAAAGGTCTGGTAGCTGCTGCAAAGCAGTCTGAAGAAGTCACTAAAAAAGTATTCGAAACCATTAGAACTGAAGCAAAGAATGTTCAAGTGGATGCATTGGTTGGTGAGCTCAATAAAGCCACTAAAGAAATTAGCAATCTTGGTGATAAGAGCACGGTAAGTGCAAGCCAGCTTCGTGATATGTCGATGCAAAGCCAACAAATGATTGGAGCATTGAATACTGAGCTTGTAGGTGCCCAGGCCGAGCTTGTTGAACTATCACAAACAAAAGCTACGCCGTCAGACATTCAGAATGCTGTAAATCGCGTTGCTGACCTTAAAGCATCGATCCAAAGTGTAGAGGCTGCATTTGGTATTTATGAAGCAACTGCCACCGATGCAATGGTTGGTGTAGATAAAGCCGCAAGTAAAACTATTTCTGAAGTTCAAAAATTTACGTCAGTGGATTTAACCAATATTGTTTCTGAAGCTCAGAGCGCCACTCGTGCAATTGACAGCATGGGTGACGGTGCCGTTGTTTCAACCAAAGAGGTGGAGCGAATTGGCAATATTGGTACAGATAGCATCAATGCGCTTGAGCGTGAACTAGCAGTAGCAACAACTGAGTTTAAGGCACTCACCCAGTCATCCGAAGCCGTTTCTTTTGAAAAATTTAACGATGCCAAAACAAAAGTGGATGCCTTAGAAGACGCATTAACTTTAACCAAATCCGCATTTAGTGAGTTTAATGTAAAAGCATCGTCAGCAATGCAAAGTGTTACCGCCAGCACAGATAAAGCCTCTAATAGCGCTAAACAGGCTGGTGATGATATTTACAGTGCATTAGGGATTAAGCCACCAACTGTAATTAATGATGCAATAGCTGATTTATCAAGAAAACTTGAGGATTTTAAAGCCAATAGTAAGCTTCCTGCAGAAGAAGTAGCACGTGTAACTCAGGCCACTGAGCAAGAGATCGCAAGGTTAAAGAATGAATTAAATGGAATAGATCCTGCCGCACAAAAGGCTAATTCCGGTGTGTCTGCTTTATCAAAAGGCATGGATGGTGCCAAATTTGCAGTTACTGCGTTAGTAGGGGCGTTGGCTACAGTCGGCATTGGCCTGGGTATTCGTGAACTTGCTGAAACTGCGGACGCATACACCAACCTTTCAGCACGTATCAACATTGCAACCAGTGAGGGTGGTAATTTTACCCAGGCCATGGCTGGTGTTCATCAAGTCGCATTGATGACAAATACAAGCCTTGACGCCACAGCAGGCCTATTCACGAAAGTGAATGATGTTGGCAAGCAAATGGGGATGACTCAGCAGCAAAGCTTAGATCTGGTCAAGACCATTAACATGGCCATCCAAACAGGTGGTGGATCGGCGCAAGCGAGTGAAGCCGCAATTGTGCAATTAACTCAGGCTCTGCAATCTGGCGTACTACGTGGTGATGAGTTCAACTCGATCATGGAGCAAGCTCCAGGCATTTCAACAGCATTAGCCAAGTCTCTAGGTGTTACCACTGGTGAGCTGCGCAAGATGGCTGAAAATGGTGAGCTGTCAGCAGAAAAAGTAATTAAAGCGCTGCAAGATCAGTCGGCAGCGATTGAAGCGGATTACGCTAAATTTCCAACAACCATTGGTAATGCTTTACAGAAAATTTCCACACAATGGCAGATTTTGATTGGGGAGATGGATCAGGCTAATGGTTCAAGCGCAGCGGTAGCTAACGCACTGTCGATCATCGCGGATAATCTGGGGATATTAAAAGTATTTTTTGATGATGTGGCAGAAGGGGTTGGTTATTTCACATCCAAGTTTGATGACATTGATCCAAGCACATTAAATGCCTTAAGAGATACTTTGACGCAAATCTATGAAAATATTAAGCAGAATATTAGATATGTAGCTGATCTTGGAGAAACTATTTGGAGTGCATTTACAACAGCTCTGGATGCAGTATCTCCTGTATTTAATGTGTTACTAGGTGGTGGGGAGAGTGTAAGTGGTCTTACAACTCTTTTTAATGTGCTACGAATGGCTATGGCTGCTATTAGTGATGCTAGTTTTGGCCTCAATATTGGCTTAAAGGTGTTGTTGGCATCTGTTCAGTTTTTGGCTGGAGGTGTATATAGTCTTATCTCTGCAACGCTTGACTATATTCCATTCATGGGAGACTTAGCAGACGAAGCTGAGAAATCATCTGATCGCATGTTTGCACAAGCTGAAAAGAATATGCGTGGAGCTATTCAGCTTAGTACTGAGCACAAATGGGCAGTAGTTGAAACTTATAAAGATATTAATAAAACCCAAGAGCAAAAAAACGCCGAAACAGTTGAAAACAACAAGGCAACTTTCGCTGAATTAACCAAACAAAACGAGGAATTAACCCAGAAGTCCAAAGAGCTTGCCACGGAGCGTCAAAGTATCGATGCACAGCTCAATCAGGCTCGCAAGGACGGCAACCAGTCCACCATTGATTCAATCCTTCAGAAATCCAATGAACTGGAAGCTCGTGAAAAAGAACATGCCACAGCCAAAGCAAAACTGGATAGCGATTTATTAGCATCAGCTCAAGCAACTGCAGAAGCAGCCATTGCCGCCAATGGCGGTGTGATGGATGGCGTGATGCAAGCCGATCTATTAACCAAGGGCTACATCGTCACCATTGATGAAGCTGGTAAGGTTTCAGTTCAGGCAGGTGAAAGCGCAGCGCAGGCAGCAGAAAATGCCAGAGTAAAAGAAGAGGCCTTAAAGCTAGCCAAGGACAATGTCAAAAAAGCTGACGAAGAATTACTTGCCTACCAAAAACAAGCTGCAGTTGAGCGAGTTTTGTTGGATAAGCAGATCGAGGAGGCTAAAAAGACTGGTGACTTAAATGCATTAGCTTCAGCACAAAGCTCTATTGATGCTATTAATGCAAAAGAGAATGAGCTTAAGGCTAATCGTGATATTCGCATTGCCGAACTCAATAATGCTACAACTGGTTCTGGTCAAGTTGCTGAATCTGCGTACTCAAGAGCTTCAGCAGCAGCGAAACTTTTTGGCGTTGATCTTGATGTCTCATTGAACAAAGTATCTAAATCATTTTCGAGTTCTGGGAATGAGTTAGATGAGTTTAGAAACCGACTGAGTGAAGCAGGAGTTACTGGCAAACAGGCTGGAGATGTTCTTTATCAGGCATGGGAGGATTGGCTAAGCAAGGCCAAAAGTCAGGTTGAGATTGATGCTGCAAATGCCAAAATGCGCGAGTTTGAAGCGCAAGGGGTATTTTCAACCAAGCAGGTCGAGTTAGGCATCATTGCAATAAAACGGGCGAACTCCGAACTACCCGATGATTTGGATGAAACTGGAAAAGCTTTTGAGCGACTTGGTATTAAAACCAAAGAGCAGCTTAAGCTTGCAGCACAATTGGCTTTAGCTGACTTTGAGCTTGTCCGCAAGAGTGGGCAAGCGACACAAGAAGATCTCCAGAAAGCCTATGAAGAAACTATTCGTTTAGCTTATGCATCTGGAGATGCACAAGCAATTGCTGCTGCAAATTCTAAAGCAGCTTCACTGGGTTTGAAGATTCAGGTTGACGAAACAGGTAAAGCCTCGGTTGTATCAATGTCAAACCTTGAACAGACAATGCACAAGGTAAAAAATGCAACTTCTGGCGCTGAAGATGGATTCCGCAACCTTGGCCAAACAGGTCGAGATGAAGCGGATTCAGTTAAAAGCGCGTGGGAAGAAGCGGTTAGTGCAGCATCAAGTGGAATGCATGAGACTCGAAAAGGTACCAAAGGCAAGATGGCTAAAAATGCTGAAGATATCGAAGCTGAGCTTAAAGCCATGGGATATTCGGATGCGGCTGCTAAACAGCATGCAAAAGATATCTATGAAGGGACCAAAGGTGTGAATGGCTATAAATCATCGGGCTTTGGATTCTTTGGTGGCCTAAGCAACGTAGAGCAAGTGAATGCAGAGTTAGAGCGTATGCAGCAATATGCGCCTAATAATGTTTCTACAAAGGCCAGTGGCTTAGGATCTTCATCAAAGAGTATTTCATATGAACTCAAACTAGGTAATGAAACAGTGCAACTAACAGGATCGCCTGAGAGTCAATCAAGCCTTGAAGCGATGCTTAAGCAGTTAGGTACATTGAGTAAATCAACATGAAAATAAAACGCATCTCAACATCAGAAACCGTCTCAATTGAAGACGGTTTTTTTTGGTCTGATGAATTTAGCTGGAAAGCCAAGGAGCAATCTTTGGAATATGCCATGGATGGCACGCCAATTATTCAGGAAGGCACCAAACTCTCAGGTCAGCCAATAACTTTGCAGCCGGCGGACAGTGGTATGGGGTGGGCTTCATTAGGTGTCGTCCGTAAGTTGCAAGCTTGGTCAGTGTTGAATGAAAAGTTTGAACTGCAATTTGAGTGGGCGCATGACACACGGAAGTTTAACGTGGTTTTTAATCATGTAGATGGTGCTTTAGAGGCAACACCGGTGAAAGGTATTCCACCTGTATCACTTGATGATCCTATGAATTTAACGCTCAGATTTTGGAGTGAATAATGCCAATTGAAACCAAAGATTTAGTGATCTATCACGCTGAACGTGACACCGATAATAGCGATGGTGGTGGGAAATATAACGGTCAGATTGTGGCAGACGGATTAAGTAATAACTTATTCAATGACATTTCTGAACTAGATCGTACAATCGGTGATGTATCGATGCGTAAGATCTTCCCAGCTGTGACCACGAATGATACTGACTTACTTATGGGTGCCACAGTATTTGTATCTGAGTTACCCGAGGATCCAAACGTATCAGCATTATTATTCAGCACTGAGTCATGGACCGACGAACGCCAGGCCGCACAAAACCGAGTTGAAAATTACTTGGCTAAAGGTGGTCAGATTGCCGGCACGCCACTTGATACGCACTGGCAAGGTATGTCATCACTGCAAGTGGTAATGTTTCCACAAGAAACTGAATCCAGTGTCGGTGATACGATCGTGTTGATTTCAGATGAAGGTAAAGCACTACAATTCGAACAGTATGTGCGGATTACTAAGGTTGATACCCGCACGGCAGTGATGGTGGTTGATCAAAAAACTGTTGAATACAAGGTAGCGACTTATCAAATCAATGATCCATTAGAACGTGACTTTGTAGGCTTGTCAGCACGTCAGTGGTACGCCGGTAATACACCGTCCAAAACGGTTCTTCGCGATACGCTTGTTGCTGATACTGGTTTGTATTATTCATCTACTCAACTGGCATCTGATGCTCATGTTGGTGAATACACGGTTAATGCGGATTCAATGTTTACGCAGCTCATTCCATCTGCTCAAAGTGAAACACCGATCATTGATGTAAATGCTGCAGGTGAGAGTGTTGTGTTGGTGCCGGGCAGTGATGGTCGAATTACTGCTAATTTCACAGCAACTATTGGTTCGAATCAAAACATTTTTATAGGTTCGTCTGTAATGCCATCTAGCATGTCATTTACATTGTTTGGACAATCAATAGCCGATCAGGCTGGGCTTTTGAAAACTCCCGCAGGCACCCAGGTCGGAACAATTGACTACCAGAAAGGTCACATTAAATGGACTGATTCTGCGGGTACAGGGACCACAACCTTAGCTATCAGCTTTACCCCAGCTTCAGCTCCGAATCAATACTATCAGTCATATTCACTACCAGTGACAAAACAAACCCAAGCTATGAATTACACGGGTGTGTTGATGCCAACCCCAACCCCAGGGGCTTTATCTATCACCTATATGAGTCAGGGAAAGTTCTACGAACTTAAGGACGATGGTGCTGGGCAACTTAAAGGCTCCAACCCATCATTTGGTTCAGGCATGATTAATTATGAAACTGGATCTTGGATTTTAACAACAGGCGCATTGCCCGATGTGGATAGCTCAATAATACTTCTTTGGGGTACACCAATTTCAACATTTATTCGCTCAAACTTGCCAGTATTACCGGCTAAGTTTGAATTTGATCTTGAGCAGGAGGCGCTTGTAGCAGGTACTGTATCGGTCACATGGATGCTTGAGGGTGTAGCAAAAACAGCAACATCAAACAATGCTGGTCAATTTGTTGGTGACGCTGAGGGATTTGTTAATTTTGCGTTGGGACGAGGCACATTAATACCCAAAAAACTACCGCAAAAGGGTACGGTTTTTAATTTTTCTTATCAATTTGGGGATGCAAAAATTCAGGATGTGCCAGCTGCGATTCCCAATACAAACCAGCAGTTAGCTTTTACGATAGGTACTGGTGCGGCACTTCAACCAAACTCAATCATGCTTGAAGTGCCACTAACTTCAGCACTTGGTGACACTATAGTTTTTGTTGTAACTGATAATGGATCTGGAGCGCTAGTTGACGCATTTGGTCAAGCACAAGGAACAGTGAATTACACAACTGGTGCTGTAGTAATGTCACCTATGATTTTATCGAGTTACTTTTATGAGAAAGAAATAGTAAACAACAATCTTTCAAGTGTGACGATCGAAGGAAGTTCGAGCAGCCCAGGAAAAACCGTGGCTAAGATCGAAAATTCAGTCACATATGCACCAAAAACAAATCCTTGGGCAAATTATGTAGCAGGTTAAAAAAATGACAATTTATCAGTCATCAGTTAAGAATATAGTTCAATCCTCTGTGACATATAAAGCATACTCAGAAACAACGGGAATTAAAGCTCGTTATCGGGATGCGGATGGAGGTGCAATAGGTGCAAAGTCAATCACTAGCGGGAATTTAAAGTTTGATCTAACTTATGGTTTTAGTGAACAGATTTTACCAAACTCTATTCGTTTCAAATTAGGTGGAGAGACTTATATTGACCGTACTGGGACCTTATATAGAAATATTGATCAAAATAACGGGAGCGGCACACTTTCGGGTGAGGTTAAATATGGTACAGGTGAGATAAATCTTAGTTCATGGGCACCCAACACAGATAACATCTTAACACTGGAGTCATTAGCAACAACAACCGACCTGCCACCACTGAGCCATATTAGCTTCAGAACGCCCGTGATTCCACTTCGACCCAGCTCATTGACCGTGGTCGTAGGCACGCTTGAGTATGGCCAACACACACTGACTGCCGATGAGAACGGGGTGATTGAGACATCCCGTGCTCATGGCCTGGTGAATTGGGACAATGGTTTTGTGCAGATTTATTTCTACACCAAAACTGAAGTTACAGTTGTTAATCGTACGGAGTTAGAGGCTGAAGACTGGTACGATCCGCTGCTTGAATATGAAGAAGCCGGTAAGGTTTATATCAATGTGCCGGTATGGGTAGATGCTTCAAGCGTTCGCTATAACGCTATTGCTTATACCTATCTGCCGATTGATTCTGAATTGTTGGGTTTGTCTGCTACGCGTTTGCCAATCGATGGTCGTGTACCGATTTTCCGTGTTGGTGGCATTGGTATTGTCAGTTCAACTAAGTCGCAGGAATTACCAAGTGCAATTGCTGGAACTACGTATGATTTAAATGACCAACGTATTGCATGGTGTGAACTTGAAGATGCAAACGGCGTGAAAGTAAGCTATGACCTGTATACCGTAGATTATGATTACGGTCGCGTGACTCTTGGTGGTGATTTTACACTGTTGGGCTTGGTTGAGCCATTAACTGCCAAATATCGTTATCAAGATATGGGGCAAATTCGAGATGTGCAGATTAATGGCCAAGTCACTTTTACCAAGCCATTAACCCACAACTACGATGCAGTTAATACGATCGTTGGTTCTGCATTGGTCATTAATGACATGCAGGCACGTTATACTCGTAAATTCGTGCAACAGGCCTGGTCAAATCAATGGTTGGACGAGCCAACTGGTACGCTGATTAGTGCCAATTATAATGATGCACTGTATCCAATTCAGATCACAAACAAAGGTGCAATTCAGGAGCGTTGGTATTTACAGTTTACTGATGCAACGAACTTTAAATGCGTGGGTGAATATACAGGGCAAATTGCAACAGGAACTATTAACACTGACTTTTCCCCAATTAACCCTGTAACAGGTTCACCTTACTTTGTAATCAAAAAAGAAGGTTGGGCCAATGGTAACGTCTTGCGCTTCAATACAGTGGCTGCAAACTTTCCGGTCTGGGTGATTCGTACAGTAAAACAATCCGAACCAGCTGTTCTATCAGATCAGTTCCAGATCATGCTGCGTGGTGATATTGACCGCGTTGTTTAAAAATTCAATTCAAATACGACCGCTATGTGCGGTCTTTTTTATGGATATTCGATAATGACGACAGACGTAGATGTGCAATTTTTTAGCCACTTAAATGGCTTAACCCTTGGTAATAACTGGGGTGACTTGATTCGCCTGCTTGATAAAGCCTTGGTGACGGGCATTGATTTCACCCAGATCACAGCAGCATCGATTGATACCCAAGGTGATGTACATATCACACTGTATGCAGCACACAATGCAATGCTATTTCAGGTAGTTGAACTGACAGGTTTTGCACCATCTTCACTTAATCAGAAATACCGCATTAAAGGTGTGCCAAATACCACGCAACTTATTTTAAAACCTGTATTAGATATTATTGGGGGCTCAATTACCACAATAGGCACAGGAAAATTGGCATCACTTGGTTATGAGGTGATTTTTCGAGATTCGAATGATGTGAAGCGCGTTTATCGTGCTAAAAATCCAAGTGCGCAGCATCCTTATATTCGTGTTGATGAAACCATTTCGGATGGTGTAAATAGTTATAATTCTAATTATGCTAAATATGCAATGGTGGGGTTACTCGAGCATATGGATCATATTGATGATTACGAAGATCCAGCCAAATTGCAGTTGCCTTTCAGCCCAGCAAATCCTGCAAAAAATTGGAAAATCACCGGAACAGAGTCGGGTGTGGTTCGTGGGTGGGGGCGGTGGTATGTGGCAGCCTCCAATATTCTTGTAAACAACCCTTCAGATAATGCTTGGATTGAAAGCGGAAATAGAAATTTCACCCTAGTGGGGGATGATGACTGTTTTTATCTTTTGAGTGCGCAGAACTCACAAGCCCAATACAAGGATTTAAAAGGTTGCGGTTTGTTCAAAAGCAGCTTAAGTGGATTAGTGGTGCCTAACTGGTTTCTTATGTCTTACTTAACAGAAGCATCAGCAAAGGGGGCAAAATCAAGCAGATATAGTAGTCCATTATCTTTTACTGAGGAGGCATCTCAGTTTTTGGTACCTGAATACAACCCCATTAACAAGATTGCTGCTTCAAAGACTGCCTACCCGATTATTCATAGCTATAGTTCTGGATCAGCAAATCTAAATGAATTTACAGCAAATAATGTGCCGGCACTAGAAATTCCATTTTATGACGAAAATAAGTATCTAAGGGGCAATCTGAAGCATGTTTTTTATGCGGGTAAAAAAGCAAGCAATAATATCCACACAACTCCGATTCTAGCTGATTCAAGTATGTACCTATGGGAAAACATCACCACTAGCTATGGTGGAGGTGTTTATTTTTATCTAGGGGAATTGGAATGAAGCCAACATCAATGGAAACTGCGCACAGTTCAGATTATTTGAGTGGAAACTTTGGTAGTAATTTTGGGGGTAAAAATACAGCGGCTAGTATTAAGGGTATAACCAAAAAATTAGGCAAAGAATATCAAAATGCGACAGTGGTTGTATTTAACAAAGCAACTCTGATTCCGATTGCAGTAAGGAATCCTGATCAAAATTATAAATATGAAGTTTTGGGTTTAAATAGTGATATCACCTGCTTTATTGTCGCATTTGATCAAAATCAGCAATTCAATGCAGTCATCCAAGATAACGTGGTGCCAAAATGAGTAAAACATCAGTCAATGCCAGGCTTGCTATGATTCAAGCTTTTGCCAGTTTTATAGATAACGGTAGCCAAAGTGCTACCGTTATTTTTTATGAAGGTGTGCAGCCCGCTAGTCCTGTGGTTGCAGCAGACTCAGGCAATACGCTTGTGGCGCTAACTTTTCCCGAGCCATGTATTAAAGAAACCACTACTGCTTATGTGGAGCTCCATCCAACAGATACTGCCACTGTAATTAAGGCAGGTACTGCAACATGGGCGCGGATCTACAACGGTGCTGGTGAAGTTGCTGCTGATCTAGCCGTAGGTACAGATATTGCGCTGGCCAATACCAATCTAGCCCTTGGCGGTACGCTGTCTATCACTTCAATAAAACTCAGACCTTAATTTAAAAAGGGTGCTCATGTGGATTTTAAAAATAAGCTCGGCACCGTTGATGCTCACAACCTGAACCTGAACTTTAAACCTGATAATACTGATAGCCATAATATTATTCTAAACTTTGAGCATCTAGCCGACGGTTCGACCAATCTCAATTTTGGGGATGATGTATCTGCAGACATTGATACGGTTTTAGAGACTGATTTTAGTTTTGAAGTCACTGCAATTTATGCCGACAGTGGTGTAAATACTGCAGTCATAGACACGGTACTGGATACTGAGTTTAACTTTGAAGTCGTTGCGGTTTTTAAAGAAAACACAGATGTTGTCGGGCAGATTGATACCGTCCTAGACACCAGTTTTAGCTTTGAAATTGTTGCTGAATTCGCTGAAAACCTATGCACGATTGATACTGTTTTAGATACCGCATTTCAGTTTCAAGTTGAGGCTGTATTCGACATTAATCACATCGTCGGGGTGTCTTATGGTTTTGACATGCGATATCAGAAGGCCATAGCAGTCTTAAGCACCACAGAAATACCATGGGCTAAGCCAATATTAAGAGTCTCGAATGAGACTCTTTTTTATGAACAGGGCTTGGCAATTTCCAATCAAGTGGATATTTGGCATGAGCAAGCAGGGTCGTTGAATCGTGCGATCAGGTCGATACATGAGCAGGCAACCGGTTTAAGTTCTGATGCGTATATGGTCTGGGAAGAAGCTGATAAGCGCTTTATTCATCAGCTCTATGCGCATCAAGAAACAATCAAGCTACGTCATAACCGCAAAGCTGTTTGGCAAGAAATGATCCGTAGGCGCAAGACTTTTACTTATTCACATGAAGTGGCTCAAGTATTTGAGCATCGTTTTTCGTTTGAGTGGGATAAAAGCCTTGAGATTGTCACCAAGTCAGATTTGCCGTGGGACAAAGCCAAAGCGATTCATTATCGCAAGCATCCGATTTTGCCTTGGCCAAAGCCAGAAATTCCTGAATATGAGGGTGATGGAAACCCCAACTTTATTTGTTTATGTACAGAAGTTGATGCTCACAATGTCATTTTAAATTTTGGTGCGGATGATTGTATTCCAGCACTTCCGAATAGAAATTGGTGGTATATCGTGAATAATTTAAGTGCTGAACGCTTAGATAATGGTGAGCCGATTAAAGTCATTAATGGCACTTATAGCTGCAGCCGTAGTACGTGGTGCTGGTCTTATTCGATTACTGTGGCGCACACGGAAAAAGAGAAGTTACAACCAATCAATAGTCAGCCGGTGATTTTGAAGTTGATTATCAATGGTTTTGAACATCATGTTTTACTTGAGACTGAAACAGAGACAATTAAGTTTGCGAATAAATCTTATACCTATGATGGTCGAAGTATCACAGCAATCAATGCAGCAGAGTACGCAGCTAAACGATCATTCATTCAAGACAATGAGCGAACGTCTGTACAGCTCGTGCAAGCAGAAATTGATCGATCTCAATCTGGTACCGAATTGGATTGGAAGTTGATTGATGACGTTGGTTGGATTGTACCGGTTGAGAGTCTGAGCTATGCTGAACTTGCACCGATGGACGCGATTAAACAAGTGGTCGAGGCTGGTGGTGGTTTCATCTTTAGCCAAAAATCAGGCAATACGCTTTCAATTTTACCGCGCTATAAAAAAGGCTATTGGGACGCAATGACTGTGGATGACTACGATATTCTGATAGCGCCAAATATCGTGATCCAACAAACCATTGAGCAGAACAAGGATTACATCGCCGACTACAATGCCATTAATGTCGTGAATAGTCGAAGTGGCAACAGCTTGACTGTGAAGCAGCGAAATACTGCAGGTGATATTCCTCTTGAAGCGGTGACTGGTCCAATGTTTGATGTTGTGTCAGGTGCAAGCTTTGGCAAGATGGAGTTAATCAAAGCCAATATTCAAGAATTTCACACCTTGTCAGGTTTACCAGTCGCACTAGATATTGGTGAGATGTTGCCAGGTAAAACTGTGGCATTCCACGGACAGTGGTGGGGAGTCATTGATTCGGTGAGCGGTTCATTTAATCATGGCAAAGTCACAGAATCTATCAAAGTGGAGCGCATCCATCGTGACTAATCCTTTATTTGAACTTCGAAAACTGCTGAACCCAACGCACGTTGAGTTAATTGGAACAATCACTTCTGCAAGCCATCCTGAGTATCGTGTTCAAGTGGATGGGGGATCTGGACCAGTGCTTTGCACGAGTGGGGCGACATACAACCTCGGTCAGCGTGTGTTCATTTCAAATCAACAAATCCTACGGCAAGCTCCATCAGGTCAACACAGTCAGATTGAAGTCTGAATCATTTAAACAATGGCACCATCAGGTGCTTTTTTATTGCCAATAATTAGGGGGTAACATGTCCGAAACGACAGCAGCGGTGGCAGAAACATCAGCTGCAGCTTTGGGATCAAAAGCAACAGTGACCGGTGGAGCAGCAAGCTTTGCCGGTTTTTTTATGGGCATTGATTGGATGGGGTGGGTAGGTATAGGCGTTGCTGTGCTGGGCTTACTCATTAATGTTTATTTCTCATGGCAACGAAATCAGCGCGAAAAAGAAATTCACGAGCTTACTAAGCGAAAACTAAACGGTGAATGCAATGTCAAACAAGACTAAATTGATCGTAACAATGATCACAGCTATAAGTGCCACCGGCCTTTATTACACGCAAAGCAAAGAAGGTACTGTTTTAGTTCCATATAAAGATAGTGTTGGTGTGGCAACTATTGGTACAGGCACTACAGTGTACCCAAATGGTCAAAAGGTAAGAATGACCGATCCAAAGATTACACATAAACAGGCTACGGATTTTTTGAAATTTCACATCAACAAAGATGCCAAAATTTTCAATAAAACACTATTGGGTGTTCCACTTTCTCAAACTGAATATGATCTATATATGGACTTCACTTATCAGTTTGGAACAGGTGCATGGTCACAATCTTCAATGCTACGCAACTTAAAGCAAGGCAAGTATGTGCAGGCATGTAACTCATTGCTGAAATGGAAATATGCAGCAAAACGTGATTGCTCAGTTCGGTCAAACAATTGCTATGGCGTTTGGGCTCGACAATTGGAGCGCCATCAAAAATGCATGGGGGCACAATGAAAGAATTAATAACAGGATTTATCACAAAGTTTTATGAAGCCGTCATCATTGCATTGGCGGCTTTTTTATTACTTGCGCTCATTGGATTTGGAGTTCAGACATGGCGAGTTTCCAGCTGGCAAAATGACTACGCACTACTTGACTCAAAATATCAAACTGATCTGGCCAAGGCTGAGGCATTAACCGAAAAAGCGAAAGCAGATGCTATCGCAAAAGAAAAACAATGGTCTGAAAAGCTACTCAAAGCGGAGATTCAACATCGTGAAGATATCAAACAAATTATTGCTGATAGCAATAGCGCTAGGTCCGCTATTGATCGGCTGTCAAAGCAAATCGATACAGCCTCAAGTCGTATGTCCACAGCTACCAGAGAAACCATCATTGAGTACGCCAGTGCCAGTGGTGTCGTACTCGAAAAATGCGTCAATGAATATCGAACAGTGGCGCAACGAGCTGATGAACACGCAGCTGATGCAAAACGATTAAATGATGCTTGGCCATAATAAAAAGCCCTCATGTGAGGGCTTCTTTAAATCACTCACTAACTATCTCAACACCTTCCCAAAATTCACCTTTCTTCTTAGCTAGAAAAATATCAGCATCCCGAATGCTCATAAAATATTTGGCTTTCTCATAATCACTGGTCCAATGCCAACCCGATTGATCTACAAAATTCACTTCTGATAATTCCCAATAATCAAGACCCTCTTCTTGTTTTACATAGGAGAGGTACTTTTTATTTTTCTTCATGACGATCATGTGTTGCTACCACTTCATTAGTAATACTTAGATTATATAATTTCAAAGTATTAAATTAGTACTTTTTGCTTATACTTAATCAGAGCAGATAATTAAATGTGTACAAGATTGTGTACATAAAAACTTATTTTAGAGTATTTTTTATAAATAAATATTTTAAATTAATGGTTTATTGAGCTATCCGTCCATATCGAAAATGATCGTCGGCTTTTCTGAGTAATTTGGCATATAAAGGTATTCTATGTTTAAAACAACAACAGCACCGCAAGACCCACTGATTTTGCAGTTGGTTCCCATTGTGACACAAGCTTGCGAAATTTTGCGAGAAGAATATCGGCGTTATTGCTCAGGTGCGGATTTTGATGTGGAACGTAAAAGTGATGATTCACCTGTAACGCAAGCTGACTATCGTGCAAATAGCTATATTACTCAAGCATTATCCAAAGTTTCTAACTTGCCTGTATTGTCAGAAGAAGGTGACAAGTCTGAACGTATGCAATGGCAAAAATTTTGGATGCTTGATCCTTTAGATGGTACCAAAGAGTTTTTACATAAAAGACCTGAATTTACTATTAATTTGAGCCTGGTTGAGGGTGCTAATACTACCTTTGCCATATTGGCGATCCCGGGGAAATATAGCGTATATATTTGCCCATTTGCGGGACTGCCGCTGAAATATGATAGCCAGTCAACCACATGGTATGAATATGTTCAAACCTCTGTAGAGAATGTCGTACACGTTGGCTTGAGTCAAAGTGCCAAAAATAAGCCGATTTATAGGGACTATCTAGACGCTTTAGAAAAACTAAGTCCTTATCAGGCCTACCATGCTGGTAGTGCATATAAGTTTTGTATGATGTTAGAAGATCGAGTTGATATTTACCCGCGTTTTCATCCCACCTGTGAATGGGATACGAGCGCTGGACAATGTTTAATCGAGCGTATTGGTGGTGGTTTGGTTGATTTTAAAGGTCGCGCATTTTTATATAACCAGCGTACGACTTTATTAAATGGTGGATTTATTGCATTTAAAAATGCCGAAATGAAAGAATTGGCCTTAAATGCTTTGGCAAACATGCCTGACAAAACTTGAGCTAAATCGGGTTCATGCTATAGTGTCAGTACACTCCGTTAAATCTCCTGCATTTAAGAACTGTCAATTATGGCCCTAGATTTGCTCCCTCCTAGTATGCTGAAAGCAATAGACTTATTGCCGGATGAAAAGACGCCTGTAACATTGTTTACACGTCATTCCATTCGTGAAGTTGTACAAGGACAGGGTTTGGCCGGTTATGACTTGCAACTGACCCATCAAGGACGTGATTTAGCTGAAGCGTGGGGCAGCTATTTGGTTGAAAATACCGATCGTGTTATTCAACACTGTATTTCGAGTCCAATTCAGCGCTGTGTGGATACGGCAGCATTGATGATTCAAGGTGCAGATAACGTCACGATTGAACCGAATACCCACCATATCGAGATCATTGAACAAGGATTATTGGTCGAGCCGGGAAGTTTTGTGCTCGATATTAAAAAAGCAGGACCATATTTTCAAAAGCAAGGTGCCTTGGGCTTTATCAATAGTTTTGTGAATAATGCTTTGCCGGGGATGAAACAGCCCATTCATGGGGTGGTAGATGTTTTGGAGTTGATTTACAACACTCATCCAACCAATGATTATGGTCTGAGTCTAGCGGTGAGTCATGATACGATTTTGGCTGCAATTCTTGCCATTATTTCAGGTAAAAATATCGTGACACGCGAAGACTGGCCGAAAATGATGGAAGGTTTATTTGTTTGGTTTGAAGGAGATGTATTCCTTGAGTCAAAACTGAAATGGATTTGGCGTGGTGAACTAAATGAATTAAATATTCGTGAATTTCAGCAAGCTGAACAGCAACTTTAAGAAATTTTGCTAATAATAAAAAATTTATAAAAGGCATCCATGTGCAGATGCCTTTTTTATCTGTTTCAGTATTTCATTATGTAAAAGATTAAATATTGGCTTTAATTCGTGCAGGGTATTGATTTAAATCAATACTTGAACCGTCGTCACTATAAGGCCAGCGGCTAGTATTAACTGGGAGGTGCTGTTGGTGGATTCGACTGTATTTGTCTGCAGCAATCAATGTCGCAATGTCATGATCCTTAATGCTATACGCTTGTACGATTTCAACTGGATATTGTGTGCGTTCAAAAAATTCAGCTTCTGTTTCCCCTTGATGCAGTGCAAAAATACGTTCTACAGCTGGTAAGTACACGCCATATGCTAACCATGAATCTACGCCTTGAGAGGCTTGAATCTCAGCGGTCGATTTCATATTTGAAATGACTTTACCTAAAATGTCTTTTTCACCTTTCGCTGTAAAATATTCAATATATTGATTTTCTGCTTCTGCAAATTTTTCTAATGATGGCAAAAATTGGTTAATCGACATTTTTATCCCTCTTTTCATTTGTACAGCAATGGCTGCCTAGGATGAAAATTAAAATACCATAAAAAATATATGGGATTAAACCTTTTCTTAAAATTTTTATTTACAAAGTTTCTAAAAATATCCAGACAATTTCTATCGGGAATATACGATTGTATTAACAGGTTTACATCTTAATTTTAGTTGAAAAGTGAAGTACCTGTCACATTAATAATGATTCTACCAATACAAAATATTTAGATTTTATTTGAATTGTTAATAAGTGACAAAACACGGCAATTGAATGATTAAAAAAAAGAAAATAGCATTAACTTTGTTGTAAATTATTGATTTATATATTTTATGTAAGTCTCTTTATTGGATTCTTTTGTGGCTAATTGGGGAATAAAAGTGAAAAGTGTGATAGATTTTTCATATAACAAATTATCAATTTATATTGTGTCATTAATGTTAGTTGCTTGTGGTGGTGGAGGCGGTGGTGATAGTTCAAGTGGTTCTGCATCAACTGCAAATTATCCAGAACCGACTCAAGACATAGTCGATGATACCAGTATTGGCTTTTATGACTACGATGCAAATGATGCTGTTCGTGAAATACGAAATGATTTAGTCGGCAACTTTTCAGCGCAAGTTCAATTTGGTCAAAGTCATGTCGTCGATCCGAATGCGAACGAATCCAAGAAAATGCCACGGTTAACCAGTGAAAAAGAAGCGCTGCTTATCGTGACGCCAACACTTGATATGCAAAACATCAAGCAACTCAAAGTAGAAATCTATCAAAACAACCGCTTAATTCGTACCGCGACATTGGATGATCCGACGCAAATGCCTGTTTCAGACCAGAGTGGGCAAAGAGGTCGTCCAGATGTTTGGTACAGTAAACGCGCGTGGACCACGAAGCTCAATTGGGATGAAGTTAAACCCGGTCTAAGATTAAAATTTATTGACGCAAATAAAGTCAGCGGTGAATTGGCTGAGGATAAAATCGATTTTGCTGCACCAGGTGAATTGGTTTTAAATAATATCCGTGTTGGTATGTTGGCAGATAAGCCAAATTCTACCGGCCACTATATGCTACTAGAGCCTGAAAAAGCGGGCACAGATTATTTCCAAACCATTCCTGCAGCAGAAATGACGGTTGCACAATATGATGATATTCAGTTAACACGTGCAATGGTATCTTCAGGTGTTATTTATGACAGTAAAAGTGCCGGAGATGGTGGTGTTTATGCAGGAGACATGCGTGAGGATGTCGGTAAATCAACCTTTAGTGTTGGTATAAACCTTGCTAACTGGGGTATTACCAGTGCATCTATGGCCAACCAAAGTCAGCCACAATTAACCCAAACAGTAGTTGTCCATCATACGAAGGGAAACTATGCCAATGGTGTGCATACTCATGGACTGAGTGGTGGTAATGGCATGCTCACGCTTTATGATTCTGTAGGGAATGAATTTAGCCATGAAATTGGCCATCACTATGGTTTAGGACATTACCCTGGTCAGGTAGGTGACAATCTATTTTGGGCTGCACATCATGCGGACAGTGGATGGGGTTATATTGCCAATCGCAATATGATGCGCGGAAATCTATCATGGACGGCGACATGGAAGTGGGATGGAGCGAATGGTATCCCAAATTTTAAAAATTTGTTCCCGTACGGAAAAGATGCCATGTCCGGCGGGTATCCTGATAGTAATGTATCACGCTACACACACTATACTGGTTACAGCACATTCCTGAAAATTCAACCACACTTTGACCGTTATGTCTGGGATGAAACTTCGCCTACCGGCTACAAAAAGTGGAACAAAACCACTCGTGAGATGGAAGTCGCTCAACCGAAGATGCCAAATTCTACGGCTCCGGTTTGGTATAACGCAGATCAAAATTATCCACGACCACGGGTCTTTGGTCAGCCTGTCATTACCATTTTAGGGGGTTATGATCCAGTCAATCAAGTTGGTTTGTTGTATCCTGCTGCACGTTCAAACTGGGGTAATGTGTATGACTTAAATGCTGCCAATACCGCTTTGGATCAAGCGGCATGTTGGTTGAATGTGCAATACACGAATAAAGTCAACAATATTGCTTTAGCACCTGTACGACTAGGTAGTAATGCCAATAAACTGCATGTCAATTTAGCTTTGGCAGATCAACCACAGAAGGTCAATTTATATTGTAAAAAAGCAAGTGAAGAAGCCAAATTATTAGCAAATATTGATATTCCAGTTTACAGCACAGCGATCAAGCCGGCCGTCAAAATTGGACGTCAGCATGGTTATAGTGCTTTGCGTGCTATCGAGCTTCCTCAATTAGAAAGTGCTTTGGAAGCGCAAGCTGCAAATGTTGTTGTTGCTCTTAATCCAACTGAAAAAATGCTGTATGAGTCATATAAAAATGACAAGTCATTGATGAATAGTGTGGCGCGTCAGCAATTAACCCGTTATGAGTCGCAACAAAACACAGCATACCGACTAAATCGTTGGATGAATGTGTATGCACAAGACCTAACCAATCAAGTACCTGAGGCGCAAAGCGCGCTCGAAGCATTTATGAAAAAGCTTTCAGTCACTCAAGAAGGTTTGTTCGAGCAGGCGACATTGATCAAAAATGGTAACAACTGTTTGAAATCTGAAACCTTAACTGATGGAACATTAAATTTATACATCAGTGGCCCAAGCGGATGTACTGCGGACGAATCGGAACAGTGGGTATATGATGCCATTGGCCGTATACACAGTAAGTCAAATCCAGATCAATGCGTAACAGGCAACGGTGGTTCAGCTAAAGTGACGCTAGAACGTTGCGTGTTAAACCAAACCAACCAAATTTGGACCATGGACCCTGCGACTACAACGATTCGTCAAAGTGGTCAATGCATGGATTTAAATACGGGACGTTTGCAAAATAACCGTGCGGATTTAATTCGATATAGCTGTACCAATGGTGGCAATCAACGTTGGACAAATTTGACAGCAAGCAAAAACTTATTATGGACATATTTATCAGCGACGAATATGAAACTGATTAATAAATAATCTGTAAATAGAAAATAAGGTCCAATAAGGACCTTATTTTTTTGCTTTTAAAAATCAATAGGCACAAAAAAAGCCCTAAAAAGGGCTTTTTTCATCGCAACAAATTAGTTAGCTAAAGCTTTAACTTGTGCATTTAAACGGCTCTTATGACGAGCAGCTTTGTTTTTATGGATGATGCCTTTATCAGCCATACGGTCGATTACAGGAACAGCTTTTTTGTAAGCTTCTGTAGCGACAGCGTAATCACCAGCAGCAATAGCAGCTACTGTGCGTTTAAGATAAGTACGAACCATAGAACGTAAGCTTGCGTTGTGTTGACGTGCTTTAACGTTTTGACGAGCACGTTTTTTTGCTTGAGCAGAGTTTGCCACTCGTGCACTCCTTGAAATAGATTGGTCTGGGCGGGCTGAAATTACATCTGAAAACCAACATCAGAAGAACTATCACCAGCCCGTAAACAAGTGCCATATTGTGATTAAACTAAGCGCTTAAGTCAAGTCTTGACATGCTTTGACAACATTTTAGATGCAGAAAAATTTTAAAGAAAACGTTAGATTAGTCTAAAGTGATTGAGATTGTATGAAAAATGACTAAAAGTATAGAGAATGCGATTGTCATCGGAGCAACAGGATTGGTCGGGCGGGAATTGGTTCGTCAGCTCAGTCAAAATGCAAGATGTAAGAATATTACTGCTGTGGTACGTCAGCGTGACCATGAACTGAATGGACTGGCAAAAGTTCAACAAATGGTGATCAGTGACTTTCTTTCTCTGACTCAGGATGATGTGAGAGATTATAGTCATGCCTTTAGTTGTTTAGGCTCGACCATTAAAAAAGCAGGGTCTAAAGATCATTTTTATCAAATTGATTTTAGCATCAATGCGCATTTTGCTGAATTATTAGAATATACAGATACACAATTGATCATTGTCAGTGCTATGGGCGCTGACGCCAATTCCGCATTTTTTTATAATCGAGTCAAAGGGGAATTGGAATATTATTTAAAAACCTTAAAGTTAAATCAACTTTCGATATTAAAGCCTTCGCTGTTACTTGGTGAGCGTCATGAATCTCGACATTTAGAGGATGCGACACAGAAGCTCTATATGCGCTTTTCGCATTTTGTACCTGACCGTTTCAAGTTTAAGCCAGTGACAGCACAGCAAGTGGCTCATACTATGGTCGAGGCGGCACAAACTCAGACTGAAAAGTTCGAGATTTATGATAATTTACGCATACTAACAATTAAATGAGGGAAATACCGTGTCTACAGTTCCATTCGTCACCTGTGATTTACTTGATGATCATCCAGATAAAGAATTACAAGTGGTGATCCCGTCATTGGATGGTAAGTTCTTTCAAAGTTATGGTGCACGGAAAAGTTTTGGCGGTCAGGTGGTGACGGTCAAATGTTTTGAAGATAACTCTCGTGTTAAAGAATTATTGGCAACCGATGGTACGGGTAAAGTATTGGTTGTGGATGGTGGCGCTTCGATGCGCTGTGCCTTGATGGGCGATATGATTGCTGAATCTGCAGTTAACAATCATTGGAATGGTGTCATTATTTACGGCTGTGTGCGTGATGTCGATGCGATAGCCGAACTTGATTTAGGTGTGCATGCTTTGGCTGCGATTCCACAAAAAAGTAACCGCAAAGGCGTGGGTGAAACAGATATTCCATTAAGTTTTGGTGGGGTAAACATTCAGTCTGGTGATTTTATCTATGCTGATAATAACGGCATCGTTGTTTCAAAAGAGCAATTGGTTGCTTTATAAGCGTATTTGAATTTTTAGTCGTGGAATTAAAGCGTAATTCTTACTCATACACGACGATATAAATGTGAAAAAGAAAATACAAACATCAGCTGAGGACTCTCGGCTGTTGTATAAAAATACGAAATAAAAAAAGAAAGGAAAAAAGTATGTTGTTGCATCAATTAAAAGTGGCGCAAGCGTTGCTCTCAGGCGTAGCAGAGGGCGGACGAGGTACAAATGGGACGCCTTATCCCAAACAACCTGAAAAAGCCCTTAAACTGTACGAATTTGAAGGGTCTCCCTATTGTCGTCGTGTACGAGAAGTACTAACCACACTCAATTTGGATTATGAGGTCTACCCATGTCCCAAAGGGGCTAAAAAGTACCGTTTAGACGTGCAAAAATTGGGTGGAAAACAACAATTTCCTTTCTTGGTGGATGACAATACTGGGGATCGTTTGTACGAATCTCAGCAAATTATTCATCATTTATTTAAACATTATGGCAAAACAGGTCAGACTCCTAAGAAGTATGCCAATTATCCTAAAATTCCGTATGTTGCCTATGTTGGAACTTTAATTAATGGGGCTCAAGGGGTGTGGGTGCAGCGTAAAGTTATTCATCGTGATGCACCAACTCAACTCTTAGAACTATGGGGCTTTGAAGCGAGTCCGTATACACGCATTGTACGTAGCGCATTGTCTGAAATGGAATTGGCATATACCTTTCATAATGTGGCTAAGGAGCGTTGGCAAGATCAGGGATTCGCGGTGATGCGCTTAAAACCTGGTAAATATGTACCCCTGAAAGGTGGTAAGCGTGAACAAGTGTTAAAAATTATGGGGAACAATATTCAAGTGCCATACTTGAAAGATCCTAATACTGGTGTTGAACTTTTCGAATCTGAAAAAATTGTGCAATATCTGAAAAAGCAATATTTGAGCTAATCTTACTCAAGTTTAAGCTAAGTGCAGTGTATAGTCAGACAGATGGCTATACACATATTGTAATGATAAATGGGTCTAAAATTAGAAGAAAAATGCATCATAACTGCATCAATTGAATTAGAATAAATTATTAAAAATAAGAAATTTACTTAATTACAGGGATATCCTAAAAGGATTAAACTGATTAATGTAAAAGACATTTCATGTTTTCGGGGGAAGTAAATCATGTCACCACAAGAAGTCATACTACCCGTACCGGTGCTTGTCGTTGAAGATGAGGAAATTATTCAATTACGTTTACGTCAAATTTTGACGGAGCTGGGTTATAAGCGTGAAGAGCTTATCTTCACCAAAAATGTTAAAGAATCTATTCAAGCCGTAGAGACACAACCGATATCCTTAGCCTTAGTTGACTTAGGTTTGCCTGATGGCAGTGGTATCGAAATTATTGAAAAAATACGTTCCCTCGAAAGTAATACTATGATCTTGGTTGTCTCTGCATGGAGTACACAAGAAAGCTTATTTGCTGCGATTAAAGCAGGCGCAACAGGCTATGTATTAAAAGAACGTGATGATGCTGAAGTACTTTTATCTATTCGGAGTATTTTACGTGGTGGGGCGCCGATTGACCCATTTATTGCACGAGAAATCCTCAAACAAATATCCGAAGCTGAAGCACCAAGTCCAGAACAAACAGTCGCCGATGAAGCAGACTTAAACCTGCTGACCAGTCGTGAAAAAGAAATTTTATGTTTGGTTGCTCAAGGTTTGAGTAACCGTGAGATTGCTGAACAGCTTTTTGTATCACGCTATACCGTAGAAAGCCATATTAAACATATTTACCGAAAATTAGCCGTAACGAAACGAACCAAAGCCGTGAGTACAGCAAGATCTATGGGTATTCTATAATGCGTAAAGGAGGATATTTTTTCTTATTTATCCTCTGTTTAGTATGGGGGAGCTTGAGTCATGCAGAGCAAGTATTCCCTGTAAATGATCAATGTAATGTAACTGTGAATAGCATTTCAAGGGTGAAGACACCATCCAATCAAGAATTACCCAGAACGGGATGGAAAACCACACAATTACCTGATCGTTGGAAAGAAGATAAAGACTGGGAAGGTTATCAAGGTGGTGCTTGGTATAAACTAGACTGGTCTTGGTACTGTAAAAATAATGCCCGTTTGGCAGAACCCATCGTACTATATATTGATTATATCATTAATACGGGTTCAGTCTTTCTGAATGGCGACTTGCTGTGGACTAATAAAAATCTTCAAGAACCGATTTCTAAAAGTTGGAATGTTGCGCGCTATTGGATTTTACCGATAAGTGGAATCAAACATGATCATAATGAAACTTTGATCTATGTGTATGGTTACTCGAGTTTAAATGCTGGCTTGGGCCCAGTAGTATTTAACAATGTAATGGCAACGGTAGAGCAAGCCGAAAAAACAACATTTACACGTCGGACCATTTTACAGTTAAATATTTTTCTTTCTGGGGTCTTGGGTCTAATTTGCTTTATCATTTGGTTGATGCGTCCTCGTGATACCAGTTTTGGCTGGTTTGCGCTTTCAACAGTGCTGTGGATTTTATTTCTCAGTAATGCCCTGACTACTGAAACCTTTCCATACCCAGATTCGGTTTTTTCTGCCAAAGCTAATCTGATATTTGTAATGCTGTACTTTCAGTGCTTTAGTATCTATATCTTGCGCTTTCTTGGGCGTAAGTTTCCACGAATAGAACTGTCATTTACAATGTTGACTGCTGCACTGATTGGTGTGGTGTGTATTTGGCCATTCGAACAAAATGCAGATATTTCGAGCCTTATTTTCTTTTTGTATTGTGCATTCTTTTTTATCACTTACCTCTATCTGTGTAAAATTTGTTTCAAAGAACGAAGAAAGGACTATATTTTATTAGCAATCTGTTTGACTGCGATAATTGTGATAGTCATAGCTGACATCATGGTCTTGGTACTCTTTCCAAAAGAAAATTTTACACCTTTATCACCCTTTACTTCACCGATTATAACCTTATTTATAGTGGTGATCTTGGGGGCGAGACTCAATCGAAATATACAGAAAATTGAAAAATATAATGATGATCTGGCATTTGAAGTTCAGAAAGTCAGTGATGAACTATGTAGTAGCTTGAATGATAAACATCAGCTTGAACTGAGTAATGTACGCCTGCAGGAACGGATTAAATTATCGCATGATCTGCATGATGGTCTGGGCGCATCCATTGTGCGCTCGATGATCTTGGTTGATCAGTGTGAAAGTAATATTCCAAACAGACAGTTCTTGTCGATGTTGAAATTATTGCGCGATGATTTAAGGCAAATTATTGATAGTGGATCATCTTTAGACAGTAAAGTGCCAGATTCACCTTTGCTCTGGATCGCACCTGTACGACATCGCTTTAGTCAGTTAATGGATGAAGTTGAAATGAATGCGAAATGGTGCATTCCTTCACAGTGGGCGATCAAACCAACGGCAATTCAGTGCCTGACTTTAATACGAGTAATTGAAGAAAGCCTGACCAATATTGTGAAACATAGCCAAGCAAATCATGTCAATGTGACGCTGTCACAGTTCGAGAATGGCGCATTGTTATTAACTATTGAAGATGATGGCGTCGGTTTTGATGTTGATAGTGTTTCTAATCATGGCATGAGTATTGGGATGCGAAGTATGAAAATGCGTGTCGAGCGGATAGGTGGGAATTTCAAAATTCATTCTCAGCAAGGCTGTACCATTATTCAAACAGAAATTAATTTAAAATCAGCTGCATAAAATAATATGTTGAAATAATAAAAATGATGATCAATTCGATATTAAGTCATCTAAAGCGCATTGCATTCTTCTGCTGTGTCACTTTTATAGCAGCTTGTGGTTCGCAGGATCATGCGCCTAAACCAGGTGAGTATGGGCAGATTTTGTTCCAGCATGCGGTGTTAAGTACTGAAGAAATTCAACAATTACTCAGTGAAAGTCAAAGCGATACAAATACATTAAACACTAAAAAATTTGCAGTGGATTACACGGCGACATCGAGCCAAAACCCATATCGTGCAGTCTTGTTGGTCAGAGGTAGGGCAATGACCAGTGGTGAGGTATCTGTAAAATTTCAAATTGATAACTACAATGCCGCTATTCAACAAACCTCAAGCAATCTTATGCAAATGGGTGCAGGTATTGATCAGGTTGAACGATTAGAAACATTGGATGCAGGACAAGAATTTACTTTTGTTATGGACGGTGCCCCTTTTTCAGTCAATGCTGCCAACGACCCAAATAGCATGACCAGTCAACTGAGTTTGTTAGAGTCGAGGAATGTGGAGTTTCAAAGTATTGAACTACAAATTTGGCAAGGCAAAGGTAGTCAATACGGCGTAATGCGTTATCTTTGGTTTATTGGATTTGTGTTGTTGATAGTATGGGTTTATCGCGTCATCGTAGAGAAAAAAGCCGATCAAGTCGAAGATTTTTTAAATCGTAGAAAGCGAAAATAATGCTATTCAGTAGCATAAAAAGGGAGCATGACGCTCCCTTTTGTATTGATTTTATTCAGCTTCTGTTGGGACAAGCATGAGCACAGATTCATTTAATAGCATGGCAATATCTTCTAAGATATCAGCATCATATAAAGATTCGTCTAGCGCTAGACTTTGACCATCGGCAATGGTTTTTAAATGCATTGCAAATTCGTCTGAGATACAGATTCCTTCACCATTTGCCCAAAACAAAATATCACCATCTTGCTCTGTATATAGTAAGCGTGAAGCCGGTTCTAACATGAGTTGATAGCCTTGATCTAAGGCCTCTTCAAGATCACCAGTGCCGATTTCTTCGGCTTCAGGAATATTGTCAGGATATTTAGGTTCTGACATTAAGCTCATGATTGCATCTTCAAGTACGGTTGAATTTTGCAATTGTTCAAATAACTTTTCTTTTAAATACTCAAGTTCATTTTCAGTCACTTGGCCAATCGCACTGATTTGGTCACGTAAAATGTCAGTTAATGGATTTTTAAGTAGAGGATTGTCTGTGAATTTGTCTGTCACTCGATCCATCATTTCAGTGACATTTGGCATGCGGAAGCCAAATGAATACGTCAGACATTCATCTTCAGCTACGCCATAGTGTGATAGGCCTGGTGGCACATAAAGTAAGTCGCCGGGAGCAAGTACTTCATCAAAATGAACGTCCATTTCTGGCAGTAAGCGAAGCGGTTGACCTTCGACAAATGAAGTATCTGCATCACACATCTGACCCAATTGCCAACGGCGGTGACCATAGCCTTGTACGAGGAATACATCGTAAAAATCAAAATGTTGCCCGACAGAGCCACCTTTTTGTGCATACGACACCATGATGTCATCACGACGCCATTGCGGAATAAATGAAAACTGCTTCCATAGCTCGGCTAGGTCAAAAGAATAATGATCGACAGCTTGAACCAATAAAGTCCACAGTTTCGGCATTTTTTGAAAATCGGCTTTAAGTAGTGGAGAAGATTTTACTGTCCATTGGTTAGGATCACGATCTTTTTGTTTGATGAGACGTGCAGTGACGTTATCTTCTAAAGCCAATTCAAGAACATCTTTCGGTTCAAGTATTTGGGTAATTTCAGGGAGTGCATTACGAACCAATAATGGTTTTTTTTGCCAATATTCGGCAAGGAATTGTTCAGCGCTGATACCGCCGAGGATGTCAAGAGAATGAGCCATAGCTAAATACATACAATTTCAATGGATATATTGTCCCTTGAGATTCCTGTTTTTAGCAAGGCTCTATTTCATTAAATTATTGCGATTAGCTTGAGACTATTTTAAAGGATTGTCTTTGAGATATTGCATGACTAATTTTTCAACTTCCAAATCATAGCTATTGGCAGCAGCCGTTGTCGCTGAAAATTTCATGAATTGCTCAAAATGTGCATTGGTGTCAATTTTAGTATTTTCTTTGTCAGACATTAATTTGAAATGATTCGGCATGACTTTTGCCATCATTTCAACATTTTCGGTTTGTAGTTTTAGAAGTTTTTTCACTTCAACTGTTTGTGGTTGAATGCTTTCAAATTTTTGTTTGCCTAGAGCAACTAGTTTATTGATTTGTTGCTCTGGCGTGTTACTACCACCGGTTTTGGTTTTAGTGCCCAGTTGTTGAATGATTTGCTCCTGCATCGCAGCGCCTTGTTGTTCTAATTCAGCATAGATAAATTTATATTGAACCCACTCATTGACTAAGTTTTTGTTGTATTGCTGAGAGTTGGTCACAGTTTGATTCACTGTATTGGTATGACCGTTTGTCGAACAAAATAGAAGGCTAATGCTAATGAGGCTAGATGAAATTAAATTAAACGTTTTCATGTTTTCAGTTCTTGGTTGTAATAAATAAGTAAGTGACTTTTTAATCATTAGCCCATAAAGAGCTAATGATGTGTTTATTATGCTGTAACAGATAAAGATTTTAAAATTATGGGACTAAGATCTTAAGCTCACGCAAAATATTGCAGAGTTTAATCATCGGCATACCCATGAGTGTAGTTTGGTCTTGCCCGATCATTTCTTCAAATAAGCTAATCCCTAAGCTTTCACATTTAAAACTGCCAGCGCAGTGTAACGGTTGTTCAACCTGAACATAACGTTCAATTTCAGGCAAGCTAAGTTTGCGAAATTTCACTTTATAGTGCTCGACAAGGGTTTGTTCAAAACCTGTCGATTTTTGTTGGACACTGAGTGCCGTACTGAAATAAACGATTTTGTCAGAATTGGCTTGAAGCTGCTTAATGGCTTTTTCATCGCAAAGCGGTTTACCGATAAAAATATCTGGTGCGCCTTCGCGCCATGCGACTTGGTCAGAACCAATCACAATCGCGTCTGGGTGTTGGTTTGCAATTGCTGAAGCTTTTTCAAATGCCAGTCGCTTTGCTAACTCATCAGCGTGGTTCTCACCACGAGGTGTTTCGTCTATATCTGGTACGATTGAGAGGTAATCAATCCGTAAACGGTCCATTAGGTCTTTACGGGTTTGGCTGCTAGAAGCCAAAATGATTTTGGAAGTACTCATTACACTGCATATTCCATAAGTACATCAAGCGGTACATAAGACAGCACCGCTTGGTGACACGCTTGTATTTTAATAGGTGGGGCAAATCCTTCTTGATACGCTTCCACCCAGCGAGTCACACAGATACACCAGAAGTCACCAGGTTGTAGTCCTGGAAAACCAACTTCGGGTAAGGGTGTGATTAGGTCATTGCCAACTTTTTGGGAAAAGTTTAAAAATTCAGATGTCATTTGTGCACACATCGTATGCTGACCAAGGTCTGTTGTTGCTGTATGGCAAAAGCCATTTCTAAAATATCCGGTAATCGGATCAAAACAACAGCTTGCCAAGGGTTCGCCTAAAACATTTAAACGATTAATATTTGGGTCTGGATGAATCGACATAAGCGCTGAATCTTTATAAGGCTTTTCGCTATCATAACAAAACTTTGGCTCGACATAGCTTTTCTGCAAAAGAAGCTAACGTTTTTCTGCATAATCATTTAAAATCGTCGCGTTTTGATATCAATAAAAGAGAGTAATGCATGAACTTTCAGCGTATGACTGACCTAGATTTGGCGGGTAAACGTGTTCTGATCCGTGAAGATCTTAACGTACCAGTTAAAAATGGCGTGATTACAAGCGATGCACGTTTACGTGCGGCGTTGCCAACAATTAAAGCAGCTTTAGAAAAAGGTGCTGCTGTAATGGTGTATTCACACTTAGGTCGTCCTGTTGAAGGTGAGCCTAAAGCAGAACAGTCTCTAGCACCTGTAGCCGCTTATTTAACAGAAGCTTTGGGTCAAGATGTTCAACTGATCACTGATTATTTAGACGGTGTTGACGTTGCGCCAGGTCAAGTGGTTTTACTAGAAAACTGCCGTTTCAACGTGGGTGAAAAGAAAAACAATCCTGAATTATCAGCTAAATATGCAGCACTTTGTGATGTTTACGTTATGGATGCATTTGGTACGGCTCACCGTGCAGAAGCATCGACTGAAGGCGTAGCACGTTGTGCAAAAGTGGCTGCTGCGGGTCCTTTACTTGCTGCTGAGCTTGACGCGCTAGGTCGTGCACTTAAAACTCCTGCAAAACCAATGGTTGCGATTGTTGCTGGCTCAAAAGTTTCTACTAAATTAGATGTATTAACTTCACTATCTGACATCTGTGATCAATTGATCGTGGGTGGTGGTATCGCCAATACATTCTTAGCTGCTGCAGGCTTCAATGTTGGTAAATCACTTTGTGAAAATGACTTGATCGACACTGCAAAAGCCATTGCTGCAAAAGTATCTGTACCACTTCCAACAGATGTTGTTGTTGCTGATGCTGCTGAAATTGATTTTGCAGACTTCCTCGGTTCATTAGCTGCTGCTAAAGCTGTCGTGAAAAAAGTTGAAGATGTAACAGACAACGACATGATTTTGGATGTGGGCCCTGAAACTGCAAAAGCATTTGCTGAGATTTTGAAAACTTCAAAAACTATTCTATGGAATGGTCCAGTAGGTGTGTTTGAAGTTGATCAATTCGGCGAAGGCACTAAAGCATTGTCTTTAGCGATTGCTGAATCTGAAGGCTTCTCGATCGCGGGTGGTGGTGACACGCTTGCTGCAATTGATAAATATGAAGTTGCAGACAATATTGGTTACATCTCGACTGGTGGTGGTGCTTTCCTTGAATTCGTTGAAGGTAAAACTCTTCCTGCTGTAGCAGCGCTTCTTGACCGTGCTTAATTTAGTATTATTAATAAGATAGTACAGTATTAAAAAAGGTTGGCTTCGGTCAGCCTTTTTTTATCGCCCATTCATTTTGCCGTCATCAAAGTGCAATATTTCTGCAATAAAATTCATCGCAACACCTAATTCGCAGTAGTAGGAAACAACGATGAACTTAAAACTTGCACTTGCTGTACTTTTAATCGCACCATTAACTTTGACAGCTTGTGCTAAAAAAGAGTCTGCACCAACGGAATCAGAAGCATCTGCTGTTGCCGTAGACAATGCTCAAACAACGCCAGAACAACAAAAAGCCATTGATGAACTTGATAAGCCAGTATTGGATGAAAAGAACCAAGATGTTCCTGCTGAAATTGCAAATGCACCTGCAGACGAAGCAACAGCTGACGCTGAAACAGCCGCTTCAGCAGCAGCAGCTCACTAAGATTGTTGTCTTTATTTAAAAAGTCCCTGCAAATGCAGGGATTTTTTTTAAATAGTGTTATTTGTTGCTGAATTGAAATGATTGAGCATGTAGAATATGCGGCATTACCTGGGAGGATATTATGGCTCTTATTTCATTGCGCCAGCTCTTGGATCACGCCGGCGAACATGCTTACGGCGTACCAGCATTCAACGTAAACAACTTAGAACAAATGCGTGCAATTATGCTTGCAGCAGATGCAACAAATTCACCTGTAATTGTACAAGCATCTGCGGGTGCACGTAAGTATGCAGGTGCTCCGTTCTTGCGTCATTTGATTTTGGCAGCAATCGAAGAATGGCCACATATTCCTGTGGTTATGCACCAAGACCATGGTACTAGCCCTGATGTATGTCAACGTTCTATTCAACTTGGCTTCTCATCAGTGATGATGGACGGTTCTTTAGGTGAAGACGGTAAAACGCCAACTTCATACGAATACAACGTAGACGTGACTCGTCGTACTGTTCAAATGGCACATGCGTGTGGCGTTTCAGTAGAAGGCGAAATCGGTTGTTTAGGTAGCCTTGAAACTGGTATGGCTGGTGAAGAAGATGGTGTAGGCGCTGAAGGCGTACTTGATCATTCTCAGCTTTTAACTTCAGTTGAAGAAGCGCGTTCATTTGTAGCCGATACTAATGTTGATGCACTTGCAATTGCAGTGGGTACTTCACACGGTGCGTACAAATTTACTCGCCCACCTACAGGTGACATCTTAGCAATTGACCGTATTAAAGAAATTCACGCTGCTTTACCAAATACACATCTTGTAATGCACGGTTCAAGCTCTGTGCCACAAGAATGGTTAGCTGTAATTAATGAATTCGGTGGTAACATCGGCGAAACTTATGGTGTTCCAGTAGACCAACTTGTAGACGCAATCAAACACGGTGTTCGTAAAATTAACATCGATACTGACTTACGTCTTGCTTCTACAGGTGCTATGCGCCGTATGATGGCTGAAAAACCAGCTGAATTTGACCCACGTAAATTCTTCTCTGCAACTGTTGATGCGATGAAACAAATTTGTATCGATCGTTATGAAGCATTTGGTACAGCGGGTAATGCTGACAAGATTCGTCCAATTTCTTTAGAGAAAATGGTGAGTCACTATAAATAATTTGTCTTGAGATAGATTATTTTTGAAGAAAAGCCCACAATTAAGTGGGCTTTTCTTTGATTTGAACTTAGAAAAATTGCTTTAAATACAACTCAAGAATAAGAGCGTGTCATGGGATTGATCTTTGCTGCCGCGATTTGCAGTGTTCTCGTTTCAGTAATTCTAAAACTCTGTCGTGATCGGGGTTTTAACCCTGCACAAATGATCACATGGAATTATTCATCTGCGAGTATTTTATGTTTTCTGTGGTTTAAGCCGGATCTAGCGCATATTTCAATTAATAAAACACCATGGGTTTTAATTGCGGCTTTGGGTGTATTACTGCCGACGATTTTTTATTGCTTAGCACGTTCACTGCAAACTGCGGGTATTTTAAAAACCGAATTGGCTCAGCGCTTATCTGTTGTGCTTTCTCTTAGCGCAGCCTATTTTATTTTCAGTGAATATTTTAATGCCATTAAGCTCATTGGTATTGCACTTGGTGTACTTGCGGTATTGCTGATTTTATTTTCACAGCGCAAGGGAAGCATTGATGGAAAGCAGGGTATTTTATTTTTATTGAGCGTTTGGGCAGGCTATGCACTGATTGATGTGCTATTAAAATTTGCTTCAGGTTTGGGCATGCAGTTTGCGGTGACTTTAAATTTGGTGTTTATTTGTGCATTTTTACTTTCGAGCATTTATAACATCGTACAGCACGGCAGTTTGGGGCAGACCAAAAATATCCTCGCTGGATTGGGCTTAGGTCTCTTGAACTTTGCCAATATCGCACTGTATGTGAAAGCCCACATGTTGCTTAAAGACACACCTGCAATCGTGTTTGCTGGAATGAATATTTTGGTCGTGGTTTTAGGTGTGGTTGCGGGCCTCATCATCTTTAAAGAAAAATTGAGAGTCGCAACCGTATTTGGTTTGATTGCAGGGATCATGAGTGTGGTTTGCTTAGCATATGCCATGTCTGTCTAAGATAATTTTTAGCAAAAACGATTGGGTGCTGTAGTACATCATCCCATTCAGCCACGCCCATGAGCAGTCCTTGATCTCGACACGTTGGACACTCAAGGCAGTGGAGGTCGGTATATTGATAAGTATGCAGATACATTTGATGGCAATGACCGCATTCAAACTTCATCGGCATTTGTAGTAAATATGACATGTCCCACCTCTGCTTGAATTGTTGTTTTGATTCAAATTATTCAGCAAAGTTCAGACCAATTTATAAATTTTCTATTTTCACATTGTTGCTAAATATGTCGTTATTAAAAAAGCCCTCGTATTGAGGGCTTTTAGTTTTAGATGCTTAGTTAACGCGTGAATTGTTGAAAACGTTGTAAGGTATTTTCAAAATAACATTTACCCACTGCAACGGGGTGTTTTAGGAAATCTTGTGTTTCAATGGTGCCTTGTAATTGACCCGGTTGTTTACAGTTAGGGCAGTTTGGATAGCTATGGGGCATATCGCCCGCATATTTTTGTAAATAAACCGTATTGCACGCTTCGCAATGAAATTTCATAGGTAATTTTATAGCTGTAGGCATAGGGAGAGACCTGAGTATATTTTGAGCAGAATATACTCGATAATTGTTTAAATAATAAGTCCCGAAATGACAAAAAAGAGGCAAAATTGCCCCTTTCGTCGGTTTTATGGAAAGCTTAAAGATGTGTAAAAATTTCTTCAGCATTTAGACGTGATTTAGGTAATTTCGCATTGAAATCATTTTCACTGCGATAGCCTAAAGTCATCAGTACAGAAGGAATCAAGTTTTGTTCAACTAAGCCCAATTCTTCAGAGATGATCGCTTCGTCAAATCCACCAATAGGAGTTGCATCGACACCTTCAATGCCTGCTGCCAAAAGCATTTGACCTAAAGCAATAAATGTTTGGTTTTCAGCCCAACGTTGAATATCACCTTTTTCATTACGATAATAATCGACATAACCTGTACGGCTGTCTTTTTGACCTTGTTTGGCTTTGTCATCTTTAAAGCGACCACTACGATCATCCTGATTTAAAAGATTATCTAAATGCTCTGCAGTGATGTCTGCTTTAGTACAGAATAAAATCGTATGTGATGAATCTAAAACTTTTGGGGCATTGTAGGCATATTTTCCTACTAAGGCTTTGGCAATGCGTTGTTTGGCTGCATCATGATCTGCAATAAAAAAATGCCAAGGCTGAATATTGATGGAAGATGGTGTTAAACGGAGTATTTGTAATAAACGCTCAAATTGTTCCTGTGGAATTTTTTTAGCAGGATTATATGCTTTCGTGGTATAGCGTTGTTTTGATACGTTTAACAGATCCATCGAATATCTCCAGATATAGTTTGCTGTAGTTTAGCGGATAAATGGACAAATGGTCTAAGGAGAAAATTTTCCAAGGATAGATCTTAGTCGTATATGCTGTACTCATTGGCTAAAAATTAACAGATTTAAGCTGTATGAAGTGCGAATTAGAGTTATATAAAATCATAAGATAGATAAATGCTATTGGTAGTTTTTGCCAAAAGGCGTTTAATCAATTGTAGTTAATCATAGTTTAAGCATGAGACAGCAGCGATGGATTACACCAATCATTTCAAGAAAAAATTAAAAACCGAACAGCAGATTGGTTTGTGGGTCGGTTTAGCCGATGCTTATGGTACTGAAATAGCTGCAAATGCAGGTTATGACTGGTTGCTCATTGATGGTGAGCATGCGCCAAGTGACTTGCGGACGACATTGTCGCAACTGCAAAGTATTGCAGCATATCCTTCGCAGGCTGTGGTTCGACCTCCAATTGGTAGTGTGCAACTGATTAAACAATTGTTGGATATCGGTGCGCAAACCTTGCTCATCCCTATGGTCGAAACTGTTGAACAAGCTCAACTTATGGTTAAGGCAGTACGTTATCCACCCGAGGGTATTAGAGGCGTTGGTGCAGCATTAGCACGTGCAACACGTTGGAACAGTATTGCTGACTATTATGCAAATGCACATGAAAATATCTGTTTACTGATTCAGATTGAGTCGGTTGAAGGGATTAAAAACTTGGATGAAATATTGAAAATTGATGGCATCGATGGGGTGTTTATTGGTGCAGTAGATTTGTCGGCGACGATGGGTTATCAAGGGAATCCGAATCATCCTGAAGTACAAAAAACCGTGATTGATGCGATTCAGCGCATACGTAAGGCGGGTAAAGCTGCAGGTATTTTGTCGACACAACATGATGTGACTCAGAAATATATCGAGTTAGGCACAGAATTTGTTGCCGTGGGTGTCGATACCAGTGTGCTCATGAATTCGTTACGTGAACTTTTATCGAAATACAAAAATGATACCCCAGTTACGAAAACAGAAGGTGGTTACTAAGCGATACAGCCTTCGTTATATTATTCACTGTATGGATAATTAATTTACTCGATGGTTAAAATTTTAATTCAATAATTTTAGCAAAAGTAGTGGCTTAGAGTATATGTAAACTCTACTTTTGCTAATCAAAGGGCAATATTGTATACTTCTGCTTAACTCGAAGCAGGTAATGTTCCTGCTTATCTTTTTTATTTAGCTGATTGTGATTTATCTGTATTCAAGCTTCTGACTTGAATCTTATCTTTGTAACTACAGAATTATTATTCCAAACCCGATTGATTAATCTCTTTGTTCTGTCACAAAAAGCTCACATGTTGAGTAAATCTTTTGAATATTTTAAATACTTGGCAAACTGCCAAAGCTGTAAATGGCGATGAAATTAATGTGAAATTGGTGCCTTTGAAACGTCAACAAAATACCAATGCTGGTTTAATTTGGGTTGATGTTGGGCAAATGATTGAATTAGAAACAGGTGAGACATTTAACCTGAATCTAGATGGTAAAAGCTTCTATACTGGCCCAAACCAGCTATATCGCTTAGCCTGAAAGCAAAAAACAGCAGATCATCTGCTGTTTTTTTTGCCTAAAAAAAGCGGCTAAAGCCATTTCAAGGTGTTGTGATGCTTGTTCGCAACTTGAGCGTGATTTTTATATCGGTATTGCGCCGCACGGTGGTTGTCGGGCAATTTCGCGCCTTGGCCGAAGAGTTTTTCACGCAAGGTTCCGTCAGCATATTCTGTTTGATATACACCACGATGTTGTAATTCTGGTACCACGTATTCCACAATATCTTCAAAACTCTTATGCGCCAATATGTAGGCTAAGTTAAAGCCATCGATACCAGTGTACTCAATCCACTCCTGTAAACGGTCTGCCACGGTTGCTGGAGAGCCGACAATAACAGGTCCGTTACCGCCGACACTGGTCCATTTTGCAATTTCCTCAATCGTCCAAATTTTATCAGGATCTGCCTCTACATAAGATTGCAGCATAGATTGAATGGCATCGGTTTGAATGTATTCCACTTGATCTGTTGGTTTAAACTGAGAAAAGTCGACACCTGACCAGCCAGAAGCCAGGGTCAAGCCGCCGTCATAGCTGCCATAGTGCTGATATTCACGGAACTTAGCTTGGGCTTTTTCATCGGTCTCATCAACCACTATGGCCAGCATGGTATAGATCAGAACAGAATTCGGATCTTTGCCTTCTTTCACTAAATTATGACGAATACCATCTGTCAGCTTTTTTACAGCAATTTGAGTTGGTGCAGAGATGAAAACACATTCCGCATTTTGACTAGCAAACTGTTGTCCGCGTGCTGAAGCGCCAGCTTGATATAAAACCGGTGTACGCTGGGGTGAAGGTTCGCAAATATGAATGCCAGGAACTGTAAAGTATTTTCCTTCATGTTGAATTGGATGCACTTTACGGTAATCGGCAAAAATCCCTTTTTGCTTATCGCGTAGCACAGCATCATCTTCCCAAGAACCTTCCCAGAGTTTATAGAGGACCTCTAAATATTCATCTGCAATGTCATAGCGGTTATCATGGCTGACTTGGGTTTTCAGACCTAGATTTTTAGAGCCACTTTCTAGATAGGAAGTCACAATGTTCCACCCTGCACGGCCTTTCGTCAGGTGATCTAAAGTACTCATACGCCTTGCGAAAGGATAGGGGTGCTCAAATGAAATTGAAGTCGTGACACCAAAGCCTAAATGTTTGGTGACGGCTGCCATTGCGGGAACAATTTGCAAAGGATCATTCACTGGCACTTGCACTGCGCCAGTCAGCGCATGTTCAGCAGAACCATGATAGACATCATAGATACCCAAAACATCTGCTATAAAGACACCATCAAATTTTCCGCGTTCTAAAATTTTAGCTAAGTCGGTCCAATATTCTAGGTCTTTGTATTCTGTAGAACGGTCTAATGGATGACGCCATAGACCGGGTGACTGATGTGCAATACAGTTCATTTCAAAGGCATTGAAGCGAATATTTTTAGACATGATTTTTTACTAGGTTATTTAATCTCTTGCATAAGAGGGTATATAAAAATACAGCTGCATTTATTAATAAAAAGTCAAAAACAAATCTGAATAAATGCTAATCATAATTTTTGAATACTTCATATATTCATATGGATAAGCAGATATTTTTTTTGTTTGGTACGGCTTATAAAGATTTTGTTTGACAATTAAAAATGTAAATTCCATGTCATGAAAACTGATTTGTTTTGATGATAATTCTATAAATAATCAAAATAAAAAGTGCTAGCTTATTTGAATAATATCTAAACTGAGCATTTTAAGAATGACTTCAAAAATTGAAATTAAACTAAAAGAGGCGCAAAACATTCCGCGCGATTTCTATCAATCTAACGGTTTAGCGCATATTATTCGATCTGATCAAGAAGCTATCGAGGTTGCTGAACAATTAGCAGTGGAATTTACAAAAGAATCAGCTAAACGCGATCATGAACGCCGCTTACCTTTGCAGGAAGTACAGCAATATTCAGCATCAGGTTTGTGGGGCATTACTGTACCGCGTCAATTTGGTGGTGCAGGAGTGAGTTATAAAACCCTTGCAGAAGTGGTCAAAATTATTTCTAGTGCAGACTCATCCCTAGGACAAATTGCCCAAAACCATTGGGCCTTTGTCGAGCATATTCGTTTGGATGCAAATCCATCACAGCAAGAGTTTTTCTTTGATCAAGTCTTACAAGGTAAACGCTTTGGCAATGCATTTTCAGAAAAAGGTTCCAAAACAGTTGCAGATTTAACAACAGCCATTGAGTTTAAAGATGATCATGCGCTCATTAATGGTCAAAAATTCTTTGCAACAGGCGCTTTGCTTGCACATTGGATACCTGTTGTTGCTGTGAATGATGGAAAGCCTTATGCAGCCTTAGTACGCCAGCATACGCCGGGTTTAACCATTATTAACGACTGGAGTGGTTTTGGACAAAGAACGACAGTCAGCGGTTCTGTACTGTTGGACAATGTCAAAGTGGATTTAAATCACATTGTACCCATTCATCAAGCTTTTGAACGTCCAACGGCTGCGGGCGCTATTTCTCAATTCATTCAATCTGCTGTCGATGCTGGTATTGCGCGCGGTGCGATTAATGAAACGATTCAATATATACGCCAGCATGCACGTCCTTGGATTGATTCAGGCTTAGAAAAGGCGGTGCAAGATCCGTATACGATTGCCAACATCGGCGAGTTGAAAATTAAACTCCGAGCTGCAGAGGCAGTGTTGGCTTTGGCGGGTGAAGCGATAGACCGAGCCGTAGAGAACCCAACAGAAGAAACAGTGTCAGAGGCAACACTACTAACAGCAGAATCTAAGGTCCTGACGACTGAAATTGCGTTACTTGCGGCGAATAAACTATTTGAACTCTCAGGCACACGATCAACATTGTCTGAGCTGAATTTAGACCGTCATTGGCGTAATGCGCGCACGCATACTTTGCACGATCCCGTACGTTGGAAGCTGAATATTGTAGGCAACTACTATTTAAATGATGTACCACCGCCGCGCCATGCTTGGAGTTAAGAGGAGAAGATTATGACGATTCAAAATAATAAACAGCCCTTATCTTTAGGTGCTGACTATGATCAAGTGGCCGCTAAGTTCCGTCCGATTTTTCAGAGAATTGCAGAAGGCGCTTTGGCGCGGGAACAAAATAGGAAACTGCCGTATGATGCAATTTCATGGTTAAAACAAGCTGGATTTGGTGCGGTCCGTATACCCGTGGCTTTTGGCGGTGACGGGGTTTCACAAAAACAGTTGTTTCAGTTGTTAATTGAATTGGCTAAGGCCGATTCTAATGTTGTACAGGCATTAAGAGGTCATTTTGCTTTTGTAGAAGACCGGTTAAATGCGCAAAAAACACAAGATCAAACGGTTTGGTTTAAGCGCTTTCTGCAAGGCGATTTGGTCGGTAATGCTTGGACAGAAATCGGAAAAGTTGAAATTGGAGATGTTGTTACCCGAGTTACTGAAAATGCGCAAGGTCAGCTAAGGGTCAATGGTCAAAAATACTATTCTACCGGAACAATCTTTGCAGATTGGATTGATCTATTCGCTTTAGATGAAACAACGAATCAACATGTTATAGCCGCAGTTTCAACACATGACGCTGGCATACAAGTATACGATGACTGGGATGGCTTTGGCCAAAAAACCACAGGCAGCGGCACACTGAATATTCAAGATGTCAGCATTGATCGTGATCATATTTTGCCGTTCGATCAGCGCTTTAAATATCAAACGGCATTCTATCAGGTCGTGCATTTGGCAACGCTGGCAGGAATAGCACAAAATGCTGTGGACGTTTTCAGTAATGAAGTCCGTGAACGCACACGTATTTACAGCCATGGTAATGCTGATTTAGTTCGAGATGATGCACAAATTTTACAAGTGATTGGTAAGGCGTCGGCACAGTCTTATGCAGCTGAAGCAATTACACTTCGTGCAGCAGAAGCTTTGGATGTCGCATATTTAAGTCATTTTCAGTCTGATACCCAGTTGGATCAGCAAGCGAATGACCGTGCGGAGCTTGAATCCTCTAAAGGGCAAGTGGTCATATCAGAGTTGGTACTAAATTTAAGTAGTGAGTTGTTTAACGCCTTGGGCGCTTCAGCAAGCTCGACAACTAAACAGTTAGACCGCTTTTGGCGTAATGCTCGTGTAGTGTCATCGCATAATCCACTTATTTATAAACAGAAAGTCATTGGTGATTGGGAGGTTAATCAAACGCCGCTACCATATGTATGGCAAATTGGTAATAGTCCAGCAGTTAAGCAACCTGTCATTGCTGCTTAATTAATATCTGAAGATGTTCACTGTGGATGAAAGTAAGTCCATAGTGAATTCCTTGTGAAATTATTTTTAAGTTTAAACTTTGTTTTTTTAAGATTTTAAATGACGTTAATCTGCTATATGTAGGATGCAGTTCAATTGATAATCTGTTGAGATAGTCTGGTAAAAGGCTATGTCTTAATATATGGATGTGTTGTTTTAACCAAATATGACGGCAGGATTAACTAAAGTCTAAGGGTTAGTAAGACCATTTTTTTAATTTTAAATCACTCATAGATGGGTTTTCACCAACCTCGAATATTTGAGCTTGTTCTGCGCGCCAGTCCCCTAAAACGATACGTAGTTTGCCATGCACATCATGTATTTGGGGCCGGTGGGTATGTCCATGAATCAGTAGATCGGCATGCTCTAAAGCTTTTTCTACAGCTTCGGCATTTACATCCATGATTTCATAAGATTTAACTTGCTTGGTTTCTGTACTTTTTTTGCGGAAGCCATTGGCGATTTTTTGTCGAATGCTAAGCGGTAAGCTCTTTAAGAAACCTAAAAGGAAAGGATTACGAATCACTTTACGAAACTTTTGGTAAGACACATCATCGGTGCAAAGTAAATCGCCATGTTCGAGGCGAATTTTATAGTTGCTAATGTGGAGATAATCCACGTCTTGTAATAATTGACCGTGAAATTTATCTAAAAACTTTTGACCCAATGCAAAGTCACGATTACCTACTTGGAAATAAATTTGATTTCCCAAAGCAGTAAAATCTTTAAGCGCTGCAATGATTTCGTCTAACCATGGGGCAGTAAAGTCATCACCAATCCAAGCATTAAACCAATCACCTAAAATATACAGCTGGGTATTTTGAGTTTTGTATTGTTCTAACAAAGCTAAAAACCCCCGAACGAGTCGAGGGTGTTCAGGTGACAAATGTAAATCAGCGATAAACAGATAGGTCACGAATCTTTTCCTTATTCTAAAAATCCCTCCCAGCCTCCCTTTAGAAAAGGGAGGAGTTCCGACATTTATTTCATATTGAAACTCCCTCTGTTGTTAAAGGAGGGTTGGGGAGAATTTAAAAATTACTCAGAAATGATTTTAGCTGATTCAATTACAACGTTCTCTAGAGGAACGTCTGCGTGGTAGCCACGGTTACCAGTGCGAACGCTTTTGATTGCGTCAACAACGTCAAGACCTTCAACTACTTTACCAAATACTGCATAGCCCCAACCTTGCGCTGTTTTACCAGTGTGGTTAAGGAAGGAGTTGTTTTTCACGTTAATGAAGAATTGAGCTGAAGCAGAATGAGGTGCTTGAGTACGTGCCATAGCGATCGTACCAACATCATTGCTTAAACCGTTGTCAGCTTCGTTTTCAATAGAATCACGAGTTGTTTTTTCTTTGAAGTTTTCATCCATGCCGCCGCCTTGGATCATGAAACCATCAATAACACGGTGGAAAATCACGCCGTCATAGAAACCATCGCGAACATACTGTAAGAAGTTTTCAGCAGTTTTAGGTGCTTTTTCAGTGTTAAGCTCAAGAACAATACGACCTTTATTGGTGTTTAATTCGACTTGAGGAAAACTCATTGTGTAATCTCCTGTACATGGACATGAAAGCCATGGGTTTTTTGGTTGTGAGAAGCATAAGCAAACTGTAAACTACAAGGCAAGTAAAAACGTTACTTTCTTTGTTAAAAATAAAGAAAAGCGTTTTAATTATCCTAATTTTATCTTTATAGAAGTGATTTTATTACCATGAAGCCAAACGATGTTGTTTCATCCCTGCCTAACAATCCGACAACCAAGAACAATGCCCCTGTCGAAGCTGCGCAGCAGGAACAACAGCCAGGCTTAGATTTTGTACGTCAAGTCATTACAGATGATTTATCTGCAGGTCGTACCGAACAAGTTGTAACACGTTTTCCACCAGAGCCAAATGGCTACCTACATATTGGTCATGTAAAAGCCATTTGTTTGAACTTTGGTATTGCTCAAGAATTCGCAGGTCTATGTAACCTCCGTTTCGACGATACAAATCCAGATGCTGAAGAACAAGAGTATGTAGACGGTATTGCCAATGACGTGAAATGGCTAGGTTTTGAGTGGAACGGCGAGCCACGTTATGCATCTAGCTATTTTGATCAGCTTTACACTTGGGCAGTGCAATTGATTGAACAAGGTGATGCTTATGTAGATTTGCAGAGCCCTGAAGAAATCAAACTAAACCGCGGTAATTTTGTGGAGCCGGGTAAAAATTCGCCGCAACGTGATGCTAGCGTAGAAGAAAACTTAGCGCGTTTTGAACAAATGCGTAATGGTGAGTTGGGAGAAGGTCAGGCAGTACTACGTGCCAAAATTGATATGACTTCACCTAACATCCATATGCGTGATCCTATTTTGTATCGTATTTTGCATTCTGAACATCACCAAACTGGTGATAAATGGAAAATGTACCCAATGTACGACTATGCGCATCCATTATCAGATGCCATTGAAGGGGTTACGCATTCACTGTGTACACTAGAGTTTGTTGATCACCGTCCATTCTATGACTGGGTTGTCGAGAAAGTTAAATCACCATCTGTACCACATCAGTATGAATCAAGCCGCCTAAATGTAGATTACACCATTACCTCTAAACGTAAATTACGTAAATTGGTTGAAGGTGGTTTTGTGAATGGTTGGGATGACCCACGTATGCCTACCGTTGTGGGTATGCGCCGTCGTGGCTTTACTCCAGAAGGTCTACGTGACTTCTGTAAACGTGTAGGTGTAACGAAAGTTGATGGCAGTATCGTAGATGTTGCAATGCTTGAATACTGCATCCGTCAGTCTCTAGAAAATACTGCTTCGCGTGGTATGGCAGTGTTGAATCCACTCAAAGTGACTTTAACTAACTTGCCTGAAGCAATGGATTTGGTGCATGCACGTCATCCAAATGTAGACATGGGTGACCGTATCATTCCGTTGACTCAAGACATTTACATTGATCGTAAAGACTTTGAAGAAGTTGCGCCTAAAGGCTTTAAACGTTTGATTCCGGGCGGTGAAGTGCGTTTACGTCATGCGTATGTGATTAAGTGTGATGAAGTGATTAAAGACGAGAACGGTGAAGTGGTTGAATTGAAATGTTCAATCGACCCTGAAACTTTAGGTAAAAACCCTGAAGGCCGTAAAGTGAAAGGTGTTGTACATTGGGTTTCTGCAAGCAAGGGTATTGCTGCGGAAGTTCGTATCTACGACCGTTTATTCACTGAATCAGACCCTGAAGTGGGTGATGACTTCCTTGCAAACTTAAATCCAGAATCACTTAAAGTGGTTCAAGCGGTCATTGAGCCTGCATTGGCAGAAGCAAAACCTGAAGATCGTTTCCAATTTGAACGTGAAGGTTACTTTGTTGCAGATCAGTTTGATCATACAGCTGAAAAACCAGTGTTTAACCGCATCTTAGATTTGAAAGACAGTTTTAAACCGGGTAAATAAAATCTTAGTTTTTAAAGGGATTCATCTTTGAATCCCCAATAGGTTAAGATCAAGTAGGTTAAGATTAAGCTCAACTTTGGTTGGGCTTTTTTCATGCTTGAGATGGTTCATTCAGGCAGTATAGAGGGGAAATAAGTGATCATTCGAAATAAAAATAATAGCTTTAAACTTTTATTTGCATGGCATGGCACGATACTCCCAAAAGTCATGCCTGCGTTGGCTGTCGTCGTGAGTTTGTCGGCGATTTTGGTGTATCTAAGCGCTGCACACTACCTGAATACGCCTGAAGTTCCAGCCATCGGATTTACCATCTTTGGGGTGATTCTGTCGATTTTTTTGAGCTTTCGAAATACTGCCTGTTATGACCGTTGGTGGGAAGGGCGCAAGCTTTGGGGCTCATTGATTGCCAATACACGCCACATGATTCGGGATAGCCATGTCCTTGAAGATGAGCAAAGAAACGTGTTGATGTACCGCATCATGCTGTTTTGCAATTTGTTACGTGATCGCTTACGCCATGAATCACAAGATATTGCACATTTTAAAGACGGCGTAGCTTTGACGGATCAGCAATGGCAGCAATGCCGAGACAATATCAATGCACCACAGTATTTACTTGAAATTATTCAAAAAGATTTAGTCAAAACCTATAAACAAGGTCAGATTACAGACATTATTTACAGCACGCTCACACGTCATACTGTAGCGATGGGTGATATCCATGCAGGCTGTGACCGTATCATGACCACGCCATTACCATTTTCCTATTCGGTGCTTTTACATCGCGCAGTGTATTCATTTTGTCTGATTTTGCCATTTAGCCTAGAGGCCAGTTTAGGGATATGGACACCTGTCATTGTGGCTTTGATTGCATATTTATTTTTAGGTTTGGATGCGTTAAGTGCAGAGCTGGAAGAGCCTTTTGGCTTGCAGGAAAATGATTTGCCGCTGGACTCGATTGTACGCAATATTGAGCGTGAAATGTTTAGCAGCCTAGAAGTTGAACTTCCGCCGCTGATTAAGACATTTAACAGTAACTTAAGATAAGTTCTTGGCCTAATTTTCAGATAAATTCGGCGATACGTACCAAGCATATTGATGCTGAAAATAATCGTCCAAGTGTCGCATAAAAGCCTGTACTTTAGGCGGAACAAAATGTCGATGCGGAATTACCACATAGATTGCAGTACTTTGAACAGGGATCTTGGGTAGAACTTGGATGAGCTGGCCAGATTGTAAATCTTCCTCCACATGCCAGATGGAGTGGTTTGAGATGCCTAAACCTGCAAGTGCTGCTTGGCGTACGCCTTCACCTGAGTTGATATGAACTTGTCCTGAAACAGGTATATTTATGTTGTGTTGATCTTGGACGAATGTCCAAAGCTGCGAAACACCCTTAGGGTATTTCTGTAAAATGCATTGGTGTATAGAGAGCTCTTCTAGGGAGTGAGGTTCGCCATGTTGTTCGATATAGCTAGGCGAGGCACACAAAATACGACGGTTTAAGCTGAGCGGTTTAGCAATCAGTGATGAGTCTTCTAACTGTCCAATACGTATCGCAACGTCGATACCTGCGGAGACCAAATCTAAATTTTGATCGGTCTGTTCAATATCCAAAGTCAATGTTGGATGCAACTTGGCAAAGGCTGCAAATACTGGCCCTAAAATACGATTTCCAAAAACTTCTGAACATGTGATTTTTAATACGCCGCTGAGTTGTTGTGGTTCAGGCTGAAATTGGCTCAGGAGAGAATTAAATTGTTCGAATAAGGGAAAACCTTGCTGCAATAAAGCAGCACCTTCCTGTGTTAAATGTAGCTGCCGTGTAGTGCGATGAAATAAGCGCAGCCCTAAACTATGTTCAAGTCTGTGTAGACGGCTACTAGCGACAGAAACAGAGAGATTGGCTTCTTTGGCAGCTTGACTGATTGAACCCAGTGCCGCCATTCGTGTGAATAAGTCGAAATCTTCAGTTAGCATTATCAATATAATCAAGAAAGTTTTTCTCGATATTCAGGGTTTTTCTGATAAATATCTGTGCCTATTCTGTGTATAAATTAAACACAGGAATTCACCATGAACTATCACAACCTAGGGCAATCTGGCTTACAAGTTTCAGAGTTCGGCTTTGGTGCAGGTACATTTGGCGGGCAAGGCCCAATTTTCTCTGCATGGGGGCAAGCGAGCTTAAATGATGCTCAGCGCATGATTGATCTCTGTATTGATCAAGGCGTGAATTATTTCGATACCGCAGATGCTTATTCAAATGGTGCCTCTGAGCAGATGCTCGGTGCATTACTTCAATCAAAACGCCAAGAGGTGATTATTTCCAGCAAAGTGGGTATCCGATTGAATGATGGAATCAATCAAGGTGGATATTCTAGAAGCTATTTAATTCAAGCTGTGGAGGCGAGTTTAAAGCGGTTAGGCACAGATTATATCGATGTGCTGCAGCTGCATCAGTTTGATAGCACGACGCCACTTGAGCAGCTGATGCGCAGTTTAGATGACTTGGTACGTAGTGGAAAAGTTCGCTATATCGGTGCATCGAATTTTTCAGGCTGGCAGCTTATGAAAGCACAGTCGATTGCCCAACAGCATGGCTATGAAAAGCTAAGTGTGCATCAAGTTTATTATTCTTTGATTGGACGTGACTATGAATGGGAGTTGATGCCTGCGCAGCATGAACAACAGATTGGTGCAGTGGTTTGGAGTCCGCTGGGCTGGGGGAGATTAACAGGAAAATTTGATCGTGAGCATGCGATTCCAAAGCAAAGTCGGCTGCATGAAACAGCACAATTCGCACCGCCAGTTCGACATGAAAAGTTATTTGCAGTGTTAGATGTAATGCAAGAAATTGCCATGGAAACAGGGCACTCTATCCCGCAGATTGCATTGAATTGGCTGAAAACCAGACCGACTGTGTCTAGTATTTTGATAGGCGCACGTAATGAACAGCAACTGTTGGATAACCTTGCGGCGAAGGAATGGTCATTAAGCGTAGAGCAGTTAGCCCAATTAGACGTAGTCAGTGCAGTGTATCCACCTTATCCATACTATCCGTATTGGAATGGGCAATTTACAGAGAAGAATCCCACGCTAGTGACATCAGCCTTTATTTCAGAACATACAGCAGAATAGGGCAATAACAATTCAGTGGTAGGCAATGATCAGTTCTCTGTGCTATCACTGAATAAAATTAAAATACTGTAGGAATGCTGATGAGTGTCGTGATTGAAACCCAGATGTTAATTCGTAAGTCCATCAATATCGTATTTAATGCTTTTGTTGATCCATTAATTACACAGCATTTTTGGTTTAGTGCATCGAGTGGCTATCTAGAAGAAGGTAAAACCGTGCAATGGACTTGGCAGAAATATAATGTAGTCGCCGATGTAGACGTTCTTAATATTAAGGAAAACCAATTAATTCAAATACAGTGGGGAGAACCAAAAACTCAGGTCGATTTTATTTTTGAGCAAATTAGCCCGATGGAAACCTACGTTCGTATCAAAAATTCAAAGATTCCTCTGCAAGGTCAGGCATTAATTGATTTTATTATCGATAGTACAGGTGGTTTTACAACGGTTTTGGATGCAGCCAAAATTTATTTAGAACATGGCCTGCAAAGCAATTTGGTTGAAGATAAATTTCCACCTTTTAGCAATGCGAACTTTTAGCAATGTGAAGAGTGACCAAAATTAAGCATGACATCTGATACGCCTTAAGGAAAAGCTTGTGTATTAGCGCAGGATTTCTAAGCAATGTGCTGATGTATTGAAATTTGATAAAGCCACGATTCAATGCTGCTGCAGTGAATTAACGATTTTTATGTTCTTCACGCTTTAAATAGGTATAAACCGGCATTTGCATTTTGGCTTTTTCGCGCAGTTTCTTTTTAATATATAACACCAGTGCAAAGCAAGTGGTGGTCACAGTCAGCATCATACTGCTCATAAAACTCATCAGAGAACTGACATAGCCAATCGTGGTGAGTCGGTTCATCATACGGAACACTTGAGGACTACTTTCAACACCGGTAATGGCCCAGGTGCATAAGTGTTCACAGTTATTAATAATCAGATGATAGTTGTTTTCATGCATACGTGAGCGCATGCGACGCACCACTTTACGACCTTTAAATTTTGGATTGCTATATGACTGAACGATAATTTTTTTGCCGTGGCTGAATTTTTCGATAGAAGTCATTTCAATCGGATGTTTTTTGAAAAGGTGTGCAAAACCAGAGTAATGAATGACTCTACCGCGGCCGGCATATATGCCATGATGGCTATAACCGAAGTGTTTAACAATCAGATGTGTTCCAAGAGGAAAACCATCTTTCTGCACGTGCATGAATTTACCAGTCCTACTTTAAATCCGAATTATTTTTAAAGATTAGTCTACTTTTAATCTGTGAATTAATCGACTATTTTAGCGATGATTTAGCTAAAATTTGTTCGATTTTTAACGTGCACTATGGATAGGGTCATGCTTGGTCTTCAATCAACCTCAATGTTTAAAAAAATGCGCTTTATGATGCTGCTCGGTCTGATTTTCTCACCGACTATTTCCTATGCCAATATTCAAGCGAAACGTGTCAGTCAGCCCATTGCAGTGGATGTGGTTGAAATTTCGGATTTGAGTAAACTAGAGCTCTATTTATATGATGCAGAGCAGCAGCCATATCGAGACCTACAGCGTTTAAAGCAGTCATTAGCGCGTAAGTGTAATACGATGAACTTCGCAATGAATGCAGGGATGTATCATGCAGACTTAGCGCCTGTTGGTCTTTACGTTGAAAATGGGCTGCAGAAAAAAGCCTTGAATCGTGCAACACGAGGCTTCGGTAATTTTTTAATTCAGCCGAATGGTGTTCTGGCATGGAATGACAAGCAAGCGGTGATATTAACTACACAAAAATATGCTTCCACAGATTTTAAGGCACGTTATGCAACGCAGTCAGGTCCAATGCTGGTGGTAGATGGAAAAATCAATCCAAACTTTATCCCACAGTCAGATTCATTGAAAATCCGCAATGGCGTGGGGATCAAGAACGGCAAGTTGTATTTTGTGATCAGTCGTGAAGGCGTGTCGTTTTATGCATTTGCACAATATTTTAAGCAGCAATTATCGATTAACAATGCCTTGTATTTAGATGGATCTGTGTCTAGTGCAGATATTCAAGCATTGAATAGACATGATTCAAGTTTGAAACCTTTAGGGCCAATTGTAGCGTATACAACAGCATCTCAATGCAAACAATAAAAGCCCGAATAATCGGGTTTCATCTGTACAGTGTTTAGATTGATAGAAACTACTGTTTATTTGCCGACTAAACCTAAAAAGGTACTTTGGGTTTGGCACATTTGAATGGCTTGTTCTTTAGATTGTTTTTTAATACTTTCTTCAAACTGTTTTTTCTGTTCTTTGATTTGTTCTTCGTTTAAGCCCATTTGTTTCGACAAGGCTTCGAGTTTATCCCAGGATTCTTCGCATTCTTTGGGGATTTGGCTACAAGCACTTAGACTAAGTATACAGCAGGTAACAAGGCAATTTGTTAATTTATTCATGTGCATTCCTTTAGTTTTTATATCAATGCTGTTTAGAGGTCATCTGCCTCTAATTTAGTGCAATATTAGGTTTTATTGTCGTGTGTTTAAAAATTAGACATCACTGAGTTGCCTTGGAGCATAGCATAAAAGCTGTAAATAGCGATGTGGCCAATCCACAAAACCTGATCTGTAAATAAGCGGCATATTTTTGATTAGACTAAAAATGAAAAAGGCACTCTGTAAAACAGAATGCCTTGTTTGAACATTGAATGTTCAGACTCTACTGTAGAGGTAGATGTTGGATTTCATTTAATTCCTTACGGCTATAACCGCGCGAAGCGAGTACTTTTTTGATACCGAGGATAACATCTTCATCCGTTGCCTTTGTAAGAGCAGCAATAAGCTGTTCATTGGTTTTACAAGAGCAATCATTTTCAACACAGGCAATTTGATTCTTATGCCCGTTTTGCTGTTCTTTAGCGAACAACTTATGCCAAAAACTCATAGAGCCTTCATTTGCGACCTAACATAGGACGAAATATAACCAATCCAATAAATAAAGCAAGACTACTAAAGTGATATTTTAGCCAGTTGAATGATCATTTTTTCGATTGGACTTTTAGAATCTTTGCCTAATTGATATAAAAAGGCATCCATTGCACTGCATGTGGCGAGAAAATAAAGCTTTTTTAGCATATAAAAAAGGAGCTTTTAGAAAGCTCCTTTTATAACAACAACATGACTTGAAATAATTTGTTTAAATCTTCTCAAGAAACACACCAGACTCTACATGGTGTGTATAAGGGAATTGATCAAACAAGGCAAATTTACTGATTTTATGCGTTTGTGAAAGCAGTTTAAGATTGTCATGTAAAGTATCTGGGTTGCATGAAATATAGATAATGCGTTCAAAACGTTGCAACAGTTTTAGTGTTTCATCATCGATACCTGCACGCGGTGGATCGACAAATACCGTATCGAAGTTATAGCTTGAAATTTCAATCTCAGCTTCTTCAAGGCGGCGGAATGTACGTTCAGCATTGTAGGCTTGGGTAAACTCTTCAGCTGAAAGACGAGCCACTTGGATATTATCAATACCATTTTGCTCAATATTCCACTGCGCGGCATAAACTGAAGACTTGGCTAATTCGGTTGCCAAAACGCGATTAAAGCGTGTTGAAAGAGGCAGCGTGAAATTACCATTACCACAGTAGAGCTCAAGTAAGTCTTTGTCTGAGTGATCCGCAACCTGACACGCCCATTCCAGCATTTTTTGACATACGCCGGCATTTGGCTGTGTGAAGCTACTTTCAATTTGTTTATACTGATATTTACGGTCAAACACTTGGAGTTCTTCAACCACATAGTCATCAGTCAAAATCACGCGCTGACCACGACTACGACCATAAATCTTGATATTGAGCTTTTCAGACAGCGCTTTGGCAGCAACTTCCCATTCAGCATTGAGTGGGCAGCGGTAAACCAATGAAACCAGCATTTCACCTTTCAGCGTTGCTAAGAAATGAACTTCAAATAATCGGCTAGATAAGATCTCTTGTGCCTTGAGTTCATTTAATAATACGGGCATTAAATCATTAATGCTTTTATCTGCAATCGGGAAATCTTTAATTTCGACAACTTGTTTTTCATTGTCTGCATTGCGTTCAAACATTGCATAGAACATATCATTTTCAGTATGCCAAATTCGGAATTCCGCTCGCATACGAAAGTTTTGTTCAGCAGAAGGAAAAACTTCTAAAGAGGGAGGGTTGTATTCTGAAAATTGAGCCGTAATGCGGGCAACTTTGGCATCAAGTTGTTGCTGATAAGTTGAAGTCATATGCAGTAAAAAATCGCAAACATATTAAAAAAAGTCATGTTAGCAAAATTCACCTTATAAGACTAAATTAATTCCACTTTTGGCTGTATTTATCTGTCGAGAGGATGAGTCTGAATGCGCTAAACAGATTATTTATCTAGGGGAAGTTAAAAAAACGCTCAATCTTTATGGAACATTCATAAAGATTGAGCTAAGTGAGGAACTGATTAGTTGGGGTTCAATTCAGTGTTTAATTCATTGTCATTAAGCTGGCATTACCACCGGCTGCCGCTGTATTGACACTGATTGCCCGTTCAATCACGAAACGTTCTACAGGGATGTCATATTGGCCTGAAGCTAAATGTGTAATGCCAATAATTGCACCTTCACGAGACGCGATGACTTGTTGAATTTTTAATAACTCAGCTTTTTCACCATGATGTAAAACCGCATCAAAATTGCCATGATAAAGATCCGTGATCACTTTAAATTGGTCCACGAGGATTTTTGGCATGCTATTTAAGTGTTTCAACACAAAAGTATTGTCTGCAAGTACGACGGGCTGACTACCCACCGATAAAATCGCAGCAATTTGATTCAGTTGATCTGCATCATTATTGGCTAGTGAAAGTACACCTTTACGTGCCAAAATGGCATATTGGTTGTTTTCACCAGTAGGGCCTTGCAGTTCAAAACTTTGTCCTGCGGCTATGGCCTGCGGTGCTTGAATGGCAATGCCTGCAAAATGTTGCTTCGCCCAAGCGTTAAAAGCTTCATATGCAGGGAAGTGTGCAGCTTGTGTTTCTGCCTGAGCAGCATAAGGTGTAGCCAATTTTTTCTCAGAAATTTGATGCATTAAACGGTAAAGATATAAAGGACCGCCAGCTTTTGGACCTGTACCTGATAGGCCTTCGCCGCCAAAGGGTTGTACACCAACCACAGCACCTACAATATTACGGTTAATGTACAGGTTGCCGACTTCTGCATGACCGATGACTTTTTGAATCGTGTCATCAATACGTGTATGCAAGCCCATGGTTAAACCATAACCTTTGGCATTAATTTGTGTTAATAGGTTTTCAATCTCACCATATTTGTAGGTGATTAAATGCAATACTGGCCCAAAAACTTCGCGTTCTAAATCATTTAAATTTGGCAGTTCAATCAAAGTTGGTGCAACGAAAGTTCCCGTACTTAAGGCATTGCTATCAGCATTAAACATGATTTGATGTACTGGATAGCCTTTGCTACGCATCTTCTCAATATGTTTTTCAATATTTTGCTGTGCTTCAAGGTCGATCACTGGGCCAATGTCAGTTGCTAAAAGTGCAGGATTTCCGACACGAAGTTGCTTCATCGCACCTTGTAACATGGTACGGACAACGTCCACATTATCTTCTTGTACACAGAGAATACGTAGGGCAGAACAGCGTTGACCGGCACTATCATAAGCTGAGTTAACGACATCCAATACCACTTGTTCTGTCAATGCAGATGAGTCAACAATCATGGCATTCTGACCGCCAGTTTCAGCAATCAAAACCACGCTTTCGCCAAATTGGTTTAAGCGCTGTGCCACGGTTTTTTGCAAGATACGTGCGACTTCCGTTGAGCCTGTAAACATGATGCCTTGGATACGTGAGTCCGCGCTGAGTTTGGCACCAATCGTTTCGCCACGTCCAGGAAGGAGTTGCAATACATCAAACGGAACACCTGCTTCCCATAAAATATGTACAGCTTGAGCAGCAATCAGAGGCGTTTGTTCAGCAGGCTTGGCAATCACGGTATTACCTGCAACCAAGGCTGCAGCAATTTGACCTGTGAAAATTGCAAGCGGGAAGTTCCACGGGCTAATGCACAGCACAGTACCTCGGGGTTCAATTTGCGTATTTTCAGCTAGATCAATCATTTGAGCCGCATAATAACGTAGGAAATCTACAGCTTCACGGACTTCAGCAATAGCATTGGCATAAGTTTTACCACTTTCACGTGACAACAACACCATGAGAGATTGCAATTGTGCTTCCATCAAATCTGCCGCACGGTTTAAGCATGCTGCACGCTGATCTTTGTCTAAAGTTTTCCATGAAGCTTGGGCATTTACAGCATTATTGAGAGCGATTTCCGCTTGCTCTAGACTAGCTTCACTGACACTGCCGACCACATCACTACGGTTTGCAGGGTTTGTAATGTTGATACTTGCAGTATGAATTTCTTCTAAATTAGCGCCCATTGCACTAGCATGCCACTGGGTATGTGCATGCTGTACTGCCGTGGTATTGAGCTGAGATAAGTCACGATCATTGGCTAAATCGAGTCCTTTTGAGTTGCGACGTTCTGTGCCATACAAATCTTGCGGAAATGGGATAGAAGGATGCTTCGCTCCAGTGATACCTTCTTTTTCAGCCGTCGCTAATATCGTCTGTCTTGGATTTTCAATTAAATCTTCAATTTTTAAATTTTTATCTGCAATACGGTTGACGAAAGAGGTATTCGCACCATTTTCCAGTAAACGTCGAACCAAATAGGCCAATAAGGTTTCATGGTTACCCACTGGTGCATAAATACGACAAGGCACACCCAGTTTGTTATCAGACTTCGAACCCACCACTTGTTCATAGAGGGGTTCACCCATGCCGTGAAGGCACTGGAATTCATACTGGCCTGGATAGTAAAGCTCTGGCTGTGCTAATTGGTAGATCGTAGCAACGGTTTGCGCATTGTGTGTTGCAAACTGAGGATAAACTTGCTCAGGTGCTGCTAAAAGTTTTTTAGCACATGCAATATAAGACAGGTCGGTATGAACTTTGCGCGTAAATACAGGATAGTCACTCATACCTTCAATTTGCGCTTTCTTAATTTCGCTGTCCCAGTATGCACCTTTCACTAAGCGGATCATTAAACGTTTTTGACTACGCTTAGCGAGGTCAATAATATGGTCGACCACATAGAAACAGCGCTTTTGGTAGGCTTGAATCACAAATCCAATACCTTTCCAGTCTGCTAATTTGGGCTCAAAACACAGGCGCTCAAGTAGTTCCAAAGAAATTTCTAGGCGGTCAGTTTCTTCAGCATCAATGTTTAGACCAATATTGTAATGCTTGGCTAATACAGCAAGTTCAAGCACTTTGCCATAAAGTTCGTTATGTACACGGTCGATCTGTGAGCGTTGGTAGCGTGGGTGTAGGGCAGATAATTTGATTGAAATACCTGCACCGTTATAAACATCCTTACCTTCAGAAGCTTGTCCAATCGCGTGGATCGCATCGGTATAGTCTTGATAATAACGTTCTGCATCAGGTTCAGTTAATGCTGCTTCACCCAACATGTCATATGAATAGCGGAAGCTTTTATCTTCTAAAATTTCTGCATGTTTAATCGCTTCATTGATGGTTTCACCTGTAACAAACTGTTCGCCCATCATACGCATAGCCACGTCGACAGCTTTACGGATAATACCGCGACCACTGCGTGCTAAAATACCGGTGAGTAGGCTAGACAGACTTTTTTGTTGAGGGGTTTCCATCAGTTTGCCCGTCAGCATTAAACCCCAAGCAGCAGCATTTACGAACATGAGGCTACTTTGGCCAACATGATCTTTCCAGTTACCTTGGTTGATTTTATCTTTGATCAGTAAATCACGTGTTGCTTTGTCTGGAATACGGAGTAGCGCTTCAGCTAAACACATGAGCGCGATGCCTTCCTGAGAAGACAATGAAAACTCTTGTAGCAAGCCTTGTACAATGCCTGCTTTACCTGTACCGCTTTTACGTTCACGTAATGAATGGGCTAAGTCAAAAGCCAATTGTTGAATTTGATCGCTGATCGGGGAAGCGATTTCGCTGTGTGCTAATAAGTTTTCAATGCACTCAGTTTCAGCACGACGCCATGCTGTATTAATCGATTGTTCAAAGCTATTCTTGTCTTTAAATTCAGTGATGTAGTCATCGCTTCCCGTGACTTCAAATACTTTTCCATTCATGTTTCAATTTTCCGTGTCAAAGTTCTATGACGAGCAAATAAATCTTGAGCTTGATCCTTTATTTAATTTATCATCACAGAATATTTAGCGAATAACTCACTATAGTTTTAATAATATTTAGAGAAAAATTCAGATGAGTAGCCCATATTTGAGCTTAGACCGTATAGATATTCGAATTTTAGAGCTGCTGCAAGAAGATGGAAAATTGTCCAATATTAAGCTTGCAGAAATGGTGAATTTATCACCCACTGCGGCGTTGGCACGTGTGCAAAAATTATCGAAAGAAGGCTTTATTTTAGGCTATGAAGCACGTTTAAATCCGGTCTTACTCAACAATGGATTTGTGGTTTTTGTGGAGATTTTACTAGATAAAACCACGCCCAATGTATTGGAAGATTTTTCGGATGCAGTACGTCAAATTCCAGAAATCGTAGAATGTCACATGATCAGTGGTGGTTTTGATTTTGTAGTGAAAATACGCTGTGCAAACATGGAAGAATTTAGAAAAATTTCAGGGCAGGTGCTTTGGCAATTACCTGGTATCAAGGAAACGCGTAGTTATCCTGTAATGGAAGTAATTAAAGAAAGTATGCAAATTAAACTGAAACCTGCGGCTCGGCCGAAGTAGCTAATCATCAATAATTGAGTACTAAAAAGGGGCATTTAGCCCCTTTTTTAGTGTCAAAAATTTTAGATTTCAGACATTTCTTTTTGATATTGCGCTTCGGCTTTTTCAAAGCGTTCAACCACATCCGCCTCTGGTGCTTTGCCCAATAAGCTCACCACAACGATACTGATCGCAGAGAAAATAAAGCCTGGAATGATTTCGTATAAACCAAGGTGGCCTAAGTAGTTTTTCCACACGATGACAGTCACAGCACCTACGATCATGCCAATGATTGCTCCGTTAAGCGTCATACGTTTCCAAAGCAATGAAAGAATAATCAGTGGGCCAAATGCAGCACCGAAACCTGCCCATGCATAAGCCACTAAGCCTAAAACTTTACTTGCAGGGTTCATTGCAAAGGTGATTGCAAATACGGCAATTGCCAAGACCATCGCACGTCCAATCCAAACCAATTCTTTTTGCGATGCGTTTTTACGAATAAATCCTTTGTACAAATCTTCCGTCAAGGTTGTTGAACACACCAATAACTGACAGCTAAGTGTGCTCATCACTGCAGCTAAAATTGCGGCTAAAATAATCCCTGCAATCCACGGATTGAATAGAATTTTAGTCAATTCCATAAATACCGTTTCAGGGTTAGCATTAACGACGCTTGCTAGTTCTGGGTGGACTTGGAAGTAAGCAATACCGATATAACCCACTGCTACAGCACCGCCTAGACACAGGATCATCCATGTCATACCAATGCGTCGTGCATTCGGAATGGATTTAACAGAATCGGCTGCCATAAAGCGAACCAAAATATGCGGCTGACCAAAATAGCCTAAGCCCCATGCCATGCTGGATAAAATCGCAACTGTACTTAAACCTTCAAATAAATTAGAAGCTTGCGGACGAGCTGTTTCCAAAATAGCAGCAAGATTTTGACTGTTATCACCTAAAGCAAGGTAGGCGATGATCGGTGTGATCAGCAGTGCAAAGATCATCAGACCCGCTTGGAAAGTATCGGTCCAACTGATCGCTAAGAATCCACCAATACAGACATAGCTGATGGTTGCAATGGCACCAATCCACAGTGCTGTTGTGTAGTTCCAACCGAATAAACTTTCGAAAAGTCGTGCGCCAGCCACCATGCCAGAAGCACAGTAAATCGCAAAGAAAACTAAAATCACTACAGCTGAAATGATACGTAAAATCTTTTTACGGTCTGCAAAACGGCTTGTGAAATAATCGGGCAGGGTCAGGGCATTATTTTGATATTCGGTATGAACACGCAAGCGTCCGGCAACGATCAGCCAGTTCAACCAAGCACCGATAATTAAGCCGATTGCAATCCAAGCTTCAGAAAGACCAGATAGATAAATTGCACCAGGGAGACCCATGAGTAGCCAACCACTCATGTCGGATGCACCTGCTGAAAGTGCGGTCACAACACTTCCTAAACTTCGTCCACCTAAAATGTATTCGTCAAAGTTATGCGTAGCTCTGTAGGCATACAAACCAATGGCAAGCATTGCAAGAATATAAAAAATAAAGGTGACTAATGTCGGGTTTAAATGGCTCATAGGCGGTTCGTCCTTAATGAAAGCAAATCATCTCTGTCCTAGATGAAAATTTGTACTTCTGTCGTAAGTCGCAGATTCAAGCACGATTTAAAAATTACACTCTGTAACCTTTAAGCATATTTTATGTATATTTTGTGTAAACACTATTTTTTCTTATTACAAATCGAATTTTTTATTGTACTGCTGAAATGTTGTCCAGAAGGGAATTTAAATTTTGTTAAGTAAATCTACCTAAGACTTTTCATCACAAAAAGAGAACTAATGAAAATAGGTAAAAATTACACAATGTTACATATTGAACAAGAAATGTGCATTTGAAATATTTGGTTGCAAATGTGCATCACATCATCTGTAGTGAGATGATTTGAACAGATCGAATATGAGGTATGCACAGTCTTGGTGCGTAATTAGAGGGAATGCGCAGTGACAACGGTTCAAATGGAAAAAACGAGAATAGAGCATGATTTACTGGGGGATAAGGCAGTCCCGCAGTCATGTTATTACGGCATACACACATTGCGTGCCATCGAAAACTTTCAAATATCAAAGCAGCATGTCGGACAAAATTTAAACTTTGTACGCGCTATTGCTCAGGTAAAAAAAGCGTCAGCAGAAACCAATTATCAATTTAACTTAATACAAGATGATATTCGCCAAGCGATTCAGCAGGCGTGTGATGCATTGATTGATCATCCAGAACAATGGTCGGATTCATTTCCAATTGATATTTATCAAGGTGGAGCAGGCACTTCTATTAACATGAATGCCAATGAAGTCATTGCCAATATTGCCCTTGAGTCGCTCGGAGATGCTAAAGGTAGTTATCAACGGATTCATCCCAACGACCATGTCAATAAGTCACAATCGACCAATGATGTCTATCCAACAGCGCTGCGTCTAGCGACATATAGTGCTTTTGATGCTTTATTTGTAGTACTAAATCAACTTATCGGAAGCTTACATGTTAAAGCTGATGAGTTTAAACATGTCATCAAAATGGGGCGTACACAGTTACAAGATGCTGTTCCGATGACTTTGGGGCAAGAGTTCCGAGCATTTGCAACATTATTAAAAGAAGATTTAAAGTTGATTGAGCAAAATCGACAGCTTTTATTGGAAATTAATTTAGGTGCGACGGCAATTGGTACTGGCGTGAATTCTCCTGTGGGTTATGCAGCGAAGGCCGTTGAAAATCTAGCTCATTTGACTGGTTTAAAATTGCAAGGTGCAGAAGACTATGTCGAAGCAACCAGTGATTGTGGCGTATTTATTTTATTATCGAGCTGCTTAAAACGTTTAGCTGTCAAACTTTCTAAAATTTGTAATGACTTACGTCTTTTAAGTTCGGGGCCACGAACAGGTTTTGCGGAAATTCATTTACCTGAGTTACAAGCAGGTTCGTCGATCATGCCTGCAAAGGTCAATCCTGTGATCCCTGAAGTGGTCAATCAAATTGCTTTTCGAGTAATGGGTAATGATTTAACCATTACTTTGGCTGCGGAAGCAGGGCAATTACAATTAAATGTCATGGAGCCGGTGATTGCATTGTCCATGAACGAATCGATTGAGCTTTTGGTGAATGCAGTGAAAACATTAGACAGCAAATGTATTCAAGGCATTCAGGCAAATGAGCAAGCATGTTTTGATGCTGTGATGCGTAGTGTAGGAATCGTGACCTTACTCGATCCATATTTAGGTCATGCAAAATGTGATGAAATCGGTAAGCAATGTATTGCCGAAAATAAAACCATTCGCCAAGTGGTTTTAGAGCAAGAGCTGTTAACTGTAAGTCAATTGGATGAAATTTTCTCGATTGAAAATTTAGTTTCTGAAGTGACACCATTTAGTATGCCACTCGCTCAAGTGAGTTAAATGCTTATTTAAGACTTTTAAATAGCCCCATGATGAGTAAATGACGAAGGTTAATCCTTCGTTTTTTATTTGAAGAAATTAGTGGTAAATCTAGAAAACTAATCTGATGGCAGTGATGTTTTAGGTTTCTAGAAGTAACTTAATTTCTAAAAGAAAGTATTGGGTTGAAAATAAAACGCTATATTTGCTTAAGATCGTAATTATAGTTCTATATATAGTCATGAAGGTTTGGATGAAAAATTTAGCGCATAGATAAAGTCAGAAATACTTTAACTTGCCCAAAAAAGGATGTAATCGAAGTACAATAGGTTTTTTATCATGTTGTAGATAGTCAGATGTTTAATAAGTTAGTCGATTTATTCAAAGGCGCTAAAGAGTCGCCTGAGCAACTTTACTTAGAACAACACCACATTCAATATGATGAAACTCAGGGCTATATCATTGAAGGCGTAGTTTTAAATACTTTGTCTGAACGTATGGAATATTTGTCGAATAGAAAAATGACAAATTTCGATGATTTAAAACAGCTCTATGCGACTGCAATGATTATCAATGAAAAAATAGACTTGGAAATTGCAAGTCAACGCTTTGTTGCACGATTAGGCAATACTGAAGAAAATCTGTTGCAGTTTAAACTCTATGTCAAACTATTGAATGATTATTATCGTCAATTCATCCGTGATCGTAAGTAAGTGAATGGACTGCAGTGTTTGAGTTTGATGGCTGCGTTAAGGGTACTCATCAATAGAAAATACAATCGCAAATCCATATTGGTTAAAACACTGTATATAGTTGCTTAAATCTCGGAATGTAAAAAGCATCGTGTTAATATGATCACTAAGTGATTAAAACATTAAAAGCTATTTACATCATGTTCCAGCAAGAAATTTCACAACTCAATCTTAAACAGCTCAAAGCTGGCGAAAAGCGGTGGGTCGGAAACTTACAAGGCTCATCTGCTGCATTATTATTTAAAGAAATTAGCAAACAATCGAAACAGTTGTTTGTGATTGTAGCACGTAATAATCAGCATCTCGGGCAGTTAGAAAGTGAGCTGGAATTTTACGGAATTAAGCCGACTATTTTCCCAGATTGGGAAATTTTACCTTATGACCGGCTATCGCCACATCAAGACATCGTTTCTGAGCGCTTGGCGATTTTGTCCAATATGCCACAGCAAGGTGTGTTGTTGGTTTCAGCAACAACTTTAGCGCAGCGAGTTGCGCCTGCATCTTGGGTATTAGGTGAACACTTTGATATTAAAGTAGGTCAAAAATTTGATATAGAACAACAAAAATTAAGATTAGTACAAGCGGGCTATCACTTGGTAGATACCGTTTATGATCATGGTGAATTTGCAGTACGCGGCAGCATCATGGATATTTACGCTTCGGGGCAAAGTTCACCGATTCGTATTGACTTATTTGATGATGAAATCGATACCCTCAAATTCTTTGATCCTGAAACTCAGCGAACCACCCAAAACTTAGATCATTTTACGGTTTTACCTGCAAAAGAATTTCCATTAAAAGAAGCGCGCTCACTGTTTCGTGATCGATATGCGGAAAATTTTCCGATGGCAAATCCAAAGAAAAATCCAATTTATCAGGATGTACAAGATGGCATAGCTTCACCGGGTATTGAGTTTTATTTTCCGTTGTTCTTCTCTGAACAAGCCATGAGAGAGCAAAGTACGCTATTTTCGTACTTACCAGAGAATGGCATTGTCATTACAGATAAAGCTATTGATGACACATTGATTCAGTTTTGGTCAGACATTGTGCGTCGTTATGAAGACCGTCGTCATAATGTCGACCAACCGATTTTGCCGCCAGAGCAGATTTTCCTACAACCAAATCAAGTGTTAGAACAATTAAATCTCTGCCGTCGTATCGTGGCTTCGCCTGAGGCTTTTGATGAACGCAATGGCGTGATCAATCTTGCAGCTGAGATTCCACCCCGTTTACCTGTCGATCCAAAACGTGAAAAGCCATTTTATGTTGTTAAGCAATATATCGATGCGGCAAATTATCCAGTGCTTTTGGTGGCTGAAAGCGCTGGTCGACGTGAAACTTTAAAAGATGCATTGCGTCCAAGTTTGGGTGATATCCCAACGGTCGAAAGTTTTGATGATTTTATGCATTCTATGCATGCGATTGCGATCACCAATGCGCCCTTAGATCGTGGTTTATTGCTAACTGACAAACTCAGTGTAATTTCTGAAAATCAGCTTTATGAACACCGTGTGGTTCAACGTCGTCGTAAACGCCAACAGGAAGTATCAGAAGAGTTCCTTGTTCGCAGTTTAACCGAGCTAAGTATTGGCGCACCTGTGGTTCATATTGATTATGGTGTAGGGCGATATGCCGGTTTAATTACCTTGAGTATCGATGACCAAGACCATGAGTTTTTGCAGTTAGACTATGCCGATGCAGCTAAGGTGTATGTCCCTGTAACAAACCTGCATTTAATTAGTCGATATAGCGGTGGTGACCCAGATCTAGCACCATTACATAAATTGGGCACAGATGCATGGTCTAAAGCCAAACGCAAGGCTTTAGAGCAGATCCATGATGTGGCGGCAGAACTTTTACATATTCAAGCCCGTCGTCACTCGAAGCCGGGTTATGGATTTGAACTGGATCAAAGTCTCTATATGCAGTTTGCCAGTGGCTTCGCCTATGAGGAAACTTTAGACCAAGCCAATGCTATTGAAGCGACACTCTATGACATGCAACAAGCGAAGCCAATGGATCGCTTGGTTTGTGGTGATGTCGGTTTTGGTAAAACAGAAGTGGCCATGCGTGCTGCATTCGTGGCAGTACAAAATAACAAACAAGTGGCTGTACTTGTTCCAACCACGTTGTTGGCGCAGCAGCACTACGAGTCTTTCAAAGACCGTTTTGCGGACTGGCCTGTACGTATTGAAGTCCTATCACGCTTTGGTTCATCAAAATCACATACCAAAACCATTGAAGACCTCGCAGAAGGCAAAGTGGATATCGTGATTGGCACACATAAAATCTTGCAGGAAAGCGTGCAATTTAAAAATCTCGGTCTCATGATCGTGGATGAAGAGCACCGTTTTGGTGTACGTGATAAAGAGCGAATTAAAGCCTTACGTGCCGATGTTGATATGCTAACGCTAACTGCAACGCCTATTCCACGTACGCTGAATATGGCTTTTAGTGGTATGCGTGATCTATCTATTATTGCAACGCCGCCTGCACGTCGACTTGCTGTGAAAACCTTTGTACAAGAGCATACTGGAGATTCGATCAAAGAAGCCATCTTGCGTGAATTGCTACGTGGTGGACAAGTGTATTTCTTACACAACGAAGTCGAGACCATTGAACGTACGGCAGAAACCTTACGGGAATTGGTCCCTGAAGCACGTGTTGCGGTTGCTCATGGTCAAATGCGTGAGCGTGAACTAGAGCAAATCATGCAACAGTTCTATCACAAAGAATATAACGTACTGGTGTGTTCAACCATTATTGAAACTGGGATTGACGTGCCAAACGCCAATACCATTTTGATTGAGCGTGCAGATAAACTTGGACTAGCGCAGTTGCACCAACTACGTGGTCGTGTTGGTCGATCGCACCATCAAGCCTATGCTTATTTACTAGTGCCTTCGCTCAAAGGTCTAAAAGGTGATGCTGAAAAACGCCTAGATGCCATTTCTCGTGCATCGACTTTGGGTGCGGGTTTCATGTTGGCTACAGAAGACTTAGAAATTCGTGGTGCAGGTGAGTTGCTGGGTGAACAGCAAAGTGGCTCAATGCAAACCATCGGTTATAGTCTATATATGGAAATGCTTGAAAAAGCCACCAAAGCCATTCAAAAAGGCAAAACACCTAATTTTGACTCACCATTATCATTAACGGCTGAAATTAGCATGCATATGCCAGCCTTAATTCCAGATGATTATTTAGGTGATGTACATCAACGGTTATTGTTCTACAAACGCATTAGTAATACGGATACTCAAGAGAAACTCGATAACATTCGTATGGAGTTGATCGATCGTTTTGGCTTACCACCACAAGCAGTTAAGCAGTTATTCTCTGTCCATCAGTTGCGTTTAAAAGCGGAACAATTGGGTATTACTAAAATTGATATCAGCTCACATGGCGGTAGTATTGAGTTCTCGCCAGATACACCAGTTCAAGCCATATCCATCATCCAAATGATGCAAAAGCATCCGACTTTCTTCCGAATGGAAGGTGGACAGCGTCTAAAAGTGATGGTCATGCTCGAAGAATATGACAAACGCATTCAATTTATAAATGACTTATTAGACAGTTTACTGAAGGAATTAGCGCCAAATCACTAGATTTGGCGTATAAATTGCTTGTTTAGAATGAGTAGATTTTTATGCGTGTTTTTTCTATAGATGAAACGCTTGATTTTTTTGAAAAATTTATTAGAGTCATAAGCAAGCAACGTTTTATTCAAATGCGGTTTATTTGTAATGAAACGTTCTGTACAGAATATTCACACCCATAAGGATGTGATAGTATTAGCCATCATTCTAATTTTGCATCATTTATAAAGATATGTTTAGTTTACATCCACAACTTGCTCAAGATACGTTTTATGTAGGCGACTTTCCTTTGTCAACATGTCGTTTGATGAATGATATGCAATTCCCGTGGCTTATTTTGATTCCACGTGTTCCGGGAATTACAGAGCTTTATGAATTAAGTCAGGCAGACCAAGAGCAGTTTTTACGTGAATCAAGCTGGTTATCAAGCCAATTGTCACGTGTATTCCGTGCAGACAAAATGAATGTAGCTGCATTGGGTAATATGGTTCCACAATTACATTTTCATCATGTTGTACGTTATCAAAATGATGTGGCCTGGCCGAAACCAGTTTGGGGTACGCCAGCAGTTCCTTATAACAATGATGTCTTGGCACACATGCGCCAAACACTGATGCTTGCACTACGTGGTCAAGGCGATATGCCTTTTGATTGGCGTATGGACTAATCCCGATTTACGGACAATATCAGGATAGTAGAAGAATGAGTGTCCGTATGGGGGCGATCGAGTGCCGTTAGACAATTTAATCAGCAAAGAGCCCAAACAGTTTGAATATTTTCATCGTTTGATGGGATATATCATGCTGTCTTTGGTGATTGTTGTCTATCATTACACTCAGCCAGATACGCAATATCAAATCTATATTCCTGCATTTTTATTTTTTCTGATTTTAGTTGTTCCTAAGTTTTCTCATTGGTTAATTTATAGATATAGCAATCAAGTTAAGCGTAATGTGCTTTTTCTGATCGATATCATCGTTATTGCTGTACTAATGTCTGCAGTACATTTAAGCCTCGTTTTAACCTTTCTTGCGGTCTTTGCGCTGCTATATACAACCATTTATAACAAAATTAATTTCTTAATGATGTCCTTGGCAGGAATTGTAGGCGTCACTGTATTTTATTTATGTAATATTTATATCTTTGGTTTTCAAGAATATTTTGAGTCAACCAGCAGTGAGTTAACCGTTCTAGGTTTTTTGTGTCTTATTACGTATTTCAGTGTGGGGACATTTTATCAACACACCCAAGTTCAGTCTTTAAGCAATAAAAAGAACCATTATTATGATCAGATGAATCGTTATATGGAATTCGCCAATCAATTGAGTCGTTATGCGCCAATGCAGCTTTGGCAATCGATTATGAAAGGTGAGTCTGAGGCTAAAATCGAATATAAACGTAAAAAACTCACGATTTTCTTTTCAGATATCCAAGGGTTCACAGAACTTTCTGAAACATTAATCCCAGATGATTTAGCATTTCTACTCAATGACTATTTGAGTCATATGACTGAGATTGCCAAACAGTATGAAGCGACTGTCGATAAATTTATGGGGGATGCAATTCTAATCTTCTTTGGTGATCCACATAGCCAAGGCGTAGAGCAGGATGCAAAAACCTGTTTAGAGATGGCAATGGTCATGCGTCAGCAAATGAAGTTGCTACGTGAACGCTGGATTAAAATGGGTTATCCGCCGCTACACATTCGTATGGGTATTTCTACAGGGTATTGCCACGTTGGGAACTATGGTGCAGCTCACCGTATGGCATATACCATCGTGGGTCGTGATGCGAATTTGGCTGCACGATTGCAAAGTGCGGCCGAAGTCGATGAAATTTTGATTTCAGACGATACGCATCATTTAGTGAAAAATGACTATTTATGTGCACCTAAAGCACCGATCTTCTTAAAAGGTATCAAAGGCCCAGTACGTACTTGGCAAGTGATGGAAAAATACACCTCACAGAAAACAGATTATCAGCGTTGGTTCGACTACGAATATAAAGGCTTTAATCTATTGTTGAACTTAGATGAAGTACAAAACTTTGAATATCCTGAACTAATACATGTTTTAGAACGTATGATACAACGCTTACAAACTCAGCAAAAAATGACCAACTCTGCTGGTATTGTTAAACTGAATTTAGAAGACGAAGTGATCGAAGAAGTCAAAAAAACTGAATCTCACTCTTAATTTCACATGTACATTATAAAAATTAGATCTAATCGTATTGCCTTAAATTGTAAAAATAACTCAATTCATTCTTATATCAAAGCGGCATATTTTTTGAAATGTTGAATTTATTTATGCATAAAAAAGCCAGTGACGATGAACTGGCTTTTTGATTATAGAAAATATTCTATAAATTAATGATTTTCTGAAGCATGGTTGATGGTGTATTTAGGAATTTCAATTTCCAAATCTTCATCTTCAATTTTTACTTGGCATGATAGACGAGAGTCTGGTTCTAATCCCCAAGCACGATCGAGAAGATCTGCTTCGACATCATCCATTTCATCTAGACCATCAAAACCTTTACGTACAACCACATGGCAAGTGGTGCATGCTTTAGACATGTCGCATGCATGTTCAATTTTGATGCCGTTTTTTAACATGCTTTCGCAAAGGTTAGCATTTGCTTCGACTTCAAACTCAGCGCCGTTTGGGCAGATTGTTGCGTGAGGCAGTACTTTAATACGTGGCATAATCTTGACCTATAAATTAATTTGAGTTTGACCAGTCATCGAGTTTTGTGCCTTTCAGTGCGGCATCAATGTGCTGATTCATACGAGCTGCAGCAAATGCATCGCTATGTATTTTAAGCTGTTCTACAGCATGTTCAATAGCTTTGATATCTGTCGTTTCAAGTGCAGCATCTAAAACACTGCGTGCAGCAGTGAGGGAACTGTGTTGCTCTTGGCTGAGGAGTTGAGCATCCACTTTAAGTGCTTGATCAAGTGCTTCAAGTTCACGTTTTGCTTCAACCTTGGTTTCTTGAAGATGACGTAAGTTTTTGTCTTCTTCAGCAAACTTATAACCATCAATCAGTAAGCGTTCAGTGTCGGCATCAGATAAACCATAAGAAGGTTTGATGTCAATTTGGGTATGCACACCAGAAGTGGTTTCTTTGGCAGACACCGTGAGTAAACCATCTGCGTCAACTTGGAAAGTCACTTCAATGCGCGCTTGACCCGCAGTCATCGGTGGAATACCACGAAGCACGAAACGACCTAGACTACGGCAATGTTCAACCAGATCACGTTCACCTTGTACAACATGAATCAACATCGCTGTTTGACCATCTTGATAGGTTGTGAATTCTTGGCGACGAGCCACTGGAATAGCTGTATTACGCGAAATAAGGCGCTCAACCAAACCGCCCATGGTTTCTAAACCTAAAGAAAGCGGTGTGACGTCTAAAAGCAATGAACCATCTTTAGAGTTACCAATAAGCTGGTTCGCTGTAATCGACGCGCCAATGGCCACAACTTCATCAGGGTTAATAGTGCAGAGCGGTTCTTGATTGAAGACATCTCGAACAGCTTTTTGTACAGCATACGAGCGAGTAGAACCACCGACCAATACCACATTTTGAATATCGCTAAGCTCAAGCTTGGCATCACGCATGACACGTTTACAAACGCTGATGGTTTTATCCAAAGCAACTTTAATGATTGATTCAAAAGTAGGGCGGTCTAAAGTCAATGATTGATCAAGAACTTTAAGCTCTACAGATTCAGCCTCGGTTAGAGCTTCTTTTGCTTTACGAGCAGAAACGATGAAATGGGCATATTCAGCATCATCTAAAGTTTCAATATTCAGTTGTTTTTTCACCCATTTTACAATCAGACGGTCTAAGTCATCACCACCAAGCGCCGTGTGGCCACCCGTTGCTAGAACTTCAAAAACGCCTTGAGAGAAACGTAAAATTGAAACGTCAAAAGTACCACCACCCAGATCATAGATCACATAGTTTTGATCATGTGCAAGATTGGTGTCTTGGTCTAAGCCATAAGCCACTGCAGCAGCAGTCGGTTCATTTAATAGACGTAGTACATTTAAACCTGCAAGCTGAGCCGCATCACGCGTTGCTTGACGCTGTGCTTCATCAAAATAGGCAGGCACAGTAATGACGGCACCATTTACTGGATTATTTAAGCTGCTTTCTGCACGGTCTTTGAGTTGTTTTAAAATTTCAGCCGAAATTTCAACGGGTGTTTTGCGACCTTGTGCAGTTTCAAAAGCAGGCATTTCATTCCCTTCACCGACTAAGTTGTACGGGTGTTGGAATTTAATATCTGCTTTAGAGCGACCCATAAAGCGTTTTACAGAAACGATGGTGTTTTTAGGATCAGTCGTTAAGAATGCCTTTGCGTCGTCACCATATTGCGTAGTGGATTCGCCATAGTGTGCAATAGAAGGGAGTAACACACGACCATGTTCATCGTTAAGCACTTTCGCTTTACTAGAAAGTACCGTGGCTACTAAAGAGTGTGTAGTCCCAAGATCGATACCAATTGCGATGCGGTGTTCATGCGGCGCACTTGATTGACCAGGTTCTGCAATTTGCAAGAGAGCCATGTGTGTTACATCCTTTGAACGTCAAATATAAAAAATAAATTAAAAATCATCGTCTAAATCAAAGCTATCGTCGTCTAAGAAGCGATCTTCAGCTTTATCGATGTCAGCCATTACTTTTTGGAAGAAGCGTAATTTACGTACGGTATCACGTGCTTCAGCCCAGTCTTCGTCGTCATAATCAATTTTAAATTCACGAACCAAACCGTCAATCCATTGCTGAACTTCAGTTTTAAGTGAAGTGAGGTCATTAGCAGAGCCTGCCTCATCTAACTGTTCACGAATTTCTAAGGCATCTTGTAGGAACTCAAAATCACTAATCGATTGATCAAGGTGATAATCTTGTTTTTTGAGACTTAAAAGATATGCAGCGCGGCTATCAACATTGGATAAAGCTTTAAATGCTTGATTAATCTCACTAGATTTTATCAGGGCTAGATCTTTGTCTTCGGCTTTATCTGGATGATATTGTTGCTGCAACTTTAAAAATTCAGCTTTTAAAACTGCTAAATCAATATCGAGTGCTACAGGTAAGTTAAACAACTCAAAATGATTCATGGGAGATGGTGTCCGCAATAGAGGTGCAAAAAGTGTTGCTTTAAATGCAATTAAAACAGTGAATTTTACACTGTTTTAATGCGAAAAAGGAGCGTGGAAATGGCTTAAACCGTAAACGATTCGCCGCAGCCACATTCGCCTTTTTTATTTGGGTTATTAAATTCAAAACCTTCGTTTAAGCCATTTTTCACATAGTCCATCTCCATACCTTCAAGATAAACTAAGCTTTTTGGATCAACGAATACTTTTACGCCAAACTGATCGAATACTTGGTCATGCGTGTCAATATCATCGACAAACTCAAGTACATAAGCTAAACCAGAACAGCCAGAAGTTTTCACGCCAACGCGAATACCTTCACCCTTACCGCGATTCTTGATGTAATTGCTGATATGAGTTGCAGCATTTTCAGTTAAATGAATCATGAAAACTCCGTTAATCTTTTTTAAAACACGTAAACAATTAAGCTTTTACTTTCTTGCTACGGTAGTCTTCTACAGCAGCTTTGATTGCATCTTCAGCAAGTACAGAGCAGTGTACTTTTACTGGTGGAAGTGCAAGTTCAGTTGCAATATCAATGTTCTTAATTGCTTGAGCTTCATCAAGAGTTTTGCCTTTTAGCCACTCTGTTACTAATGAGCTAGATGCAATTGCTGAACCACAACCGTAAGTTTTGAAGCGAGCTTCTTCAATTACGCCGTTGTCATCAACTTGGATCTGTAGACGCATAACATCGCCACAAGCTGGTGCACCGACCATACCTGTACCAACGTTTTCTGCATTTTTGTCTAAAACACCAACATTACGAGGGTTTTCGTAATGATCAATTACTTTTTCGCTATAAGCCATGATGCTTCTCCAAACCTCGGGGTCAGCCTTAAGATTAATATGGGGGTGAAATTACGTTAATCAATGAGATAGCCTTAAAATAAAAGCTATCTCACCGGGATGAATTAGTGTTCAGCCCATTCTACAGAATTAAGGTCGATACCTTCTTTGTACATGTCCCAAAGCGGTGAAAGATCACGTAGTTTTTCAACTGCTGCTTTGGTAATTTCAAGTACGTGGTCAATATCGGCTTCAGTGGTGTATTTACCAAAGCTGAAACGAATCGAGCTGTGGGCCAATTCGTCTGAAAGACCCAATGCACGAAGTACATAGGATGGTTCTAAGGTTGCTGATGTACATGCAGAACCAGAAGATACTGCGCAATCTTTAAGTGCCATCATTAACGATTCACCTTCAACAAAGTTAAAGCTGACGTTTAGATAGTTTGCAACGTTGTATTCTGGGTGACCGTTCAGGAAGACTTGTTCAAGATCTTGCAAGCCATTCCAAAGTTTGTCACGAAGTACACGAATACGAGTTTGTTCGGCATGTAGGTTTTTGCCTGCAAGTTCGAACGCTTCGCCCATACCCACGATTTGGTGAGTCGCTAGCGTACCTGAACGCATACCACGTTCATGACCGCCACCGTGCATTTGCGCTTTAATACGTACACGTGGTTGACGACGTACATAAAGAGCACCAATACCTTTAGGACCATAGATTTTGTGGCCAGAGAAACTCATCAAATCAACTTTCATTGTTGAAAGATCAATTTCTACTTTACCAGCAGCTTGCGCAGCATCTACATGGAAATAAGTTTTGTTTGCACGAGTCAATTCACCGATTGCAGCTACATCTGTAGTTGTACCGATTTCATTGTTCACCATCATCAAAGATACAAGAATTGTATCTGGACGAAGGGCTGCTTGAACCATTTCAGGTGTGATTAAACCTGTTTTTGCTTCTGGCTCAAGATAAGTAATTTCGAAGCCTTCTTCTTCAAGCTCGCGGCAAGTATCAAGAATTGCTTTATGTTCAATTTTACTTGTAATAATGTGCTTGCCTTTAGATGCGTAGAACTGAGCAATACCTTTAAGCGCAAGGTTGTCAGATTCAGTTGCGCCAGATGTCCAAACGATTTCGCGTGGATCAGCTTTTACTAGATTAGCAACTTGTTCACGTGCATATTCTACTTTTTCTTCTGCCTGCCAGCCGTAAGCATGAGAACGAGAAGCTGCATTACCAAAAGTACCGTCAAACGTTAGACATTCCATCATACGTTCTGCGACTTGAGGGTCTACAGGTGTAGTTGCTGCATAGTCAAGATAAATAGGACGCTTCATGTCAAATACCTGTAACCGATAAAAGGGCTGAATCAAAGTTTGCTGAATTTTGACGAATAGATACGGTTTGAACGTTATCGCGTGCTACAAGGTCAGCAAGGGTGATTTTTGCAAGATAATCGGCAATGTGGTGGGAGAGTTCCTGCCATAAATCGTGAGTCAAGCACATTGCACCATTTTGGCAGTTGCCTTTGTGGTCACAACGGGTTGCATCAACTGTTTCATTTACAGCTTCAATAATTTCCAAAACAGTGATGTCTTCAGCACTACGAGCAAGGTGGTAACCTCCGTTTGCTCCACGGATGCTGGAAACTAAGCCGTGACGCTTTAATTTTGCAAATAACTGCTCAAGATAGGCCACTGAAATGGTTTGACGAGCTGCAATTTCTGCAAGAGTGATCGTTTGTTCAGTTGGCTGCAAAGCTAGATCAAGTAGAGCAGTCACTGCGTAGCGACCGCGAGTTGTTAAGCGCATGATTCGATACACATGTTAAGTCTAGATATGCAGATTTTATGAATCCTGACTAAAATAGTCAAGTTTTTTTGAGATTGTTTATTTGTTTTATTTTGTCTGAAAAATTATGTATTTATTTGAACCACACATTATACACTAATAACGTTATTAAAAGAACAGATATTAGACTAAAAGCGATATTAATCCGCTTTTGACGACGTTCGATACGCTTAATACGGTTTTTGTATTGTTTAACTTCAACTTGTAGCGTGTTTATTTTAGAGCGTTGCTGTTCAATTTTTTCTAAAAGTGGGGCAATACGTTTTTTAGATGCAACGATATCGTTTTCTTCGACAGGTTCAGACAACCAGTGTTTCCAGTCAGATAAAATTTTCGGCACACTAAATAAAGAAACCAAATCACGAAATTCATCTTTTAAAACTACATCGCCATCGATACGCATGGTTTTGATGCTTTTGCGATTACCAAAAACAAAAATTTTTACCAAATCCATTAATGTCGTACGGACATCAAGGTCGATGGCTTTATCTGGAGATTTCGTGTCGAACAGAATGCCGTGCTCAGTAAACTGAACATAAAAGTCAAAATAAGGGATGTAGCTATTTATTTTTAGTGCGACTTTTTGATCAACAAATTTTTTAGCTTGTAATGCTACAACACGGTCATGTTTTAAAATGAAGGTAAAAATCGTTTCTAAAACAATCAGGGTCATAGTAAGCAACAAATGTGGTTGAGCTTGTGTTTGTTGCGTATCGCTCATAAAAAATGTCCTTGTTAAAATCTGAAAGCACTGGAAACTGAGCGTCCTGCTCTAGAGGAACTTAGAATATACCAAAAATTTGGTAATTCACTAGCTTTGTAGAACAGTTTAATCAATCTATCAAGGTATATGTTTGCTATTATGTTGTTAAAATGAAGAATCACATGTTGATGTGCACATAAAATAATCAGGAGAAGTGCGGATTATGGAAAATACAGAAAGCATAATTGACGATGCACAGGAAACATCAGAAAAGCCGGCTAAACCTCGGGTACGGAGTCATTCTGATCGTCGCTCTAAAATGGATTTTCGTAAATATACCAAACAGATATGGTTGGCTGGATTAGGTGCTTTTTCACGTGCTGAGGGAGAGGGAAATAAGCTTTTTGACTCTTTAGTCAAAGTTGGAGAGGAGCTTGAGTCCAAAACCATTGATATTGCAGATCAAACTGTCGAAAAAGTTTCAGAAAAAGCCAAGGAATCTGTAACCGATACGAAAGATAAAGTAGAAAAAATTTTAGATAATGGTGTCAATCATTCTTTAAACCGTTTAGGATTGGTGACTGTAAAGGATTTACAGCACTTAGAAAGGCTTATACTTCAATTACATACTAAAGTTGACCAATTGGCCGAAGAGAATGCCCAACTGAGGGCCGAAATATTAAAAAAATACTAACTTTTTTAATATTATCGAATTTTCAAGGTTTTTTCGTCAAAAAATTCTATAAAAAGAGGTTGAGGAGTATTGCGTTTAACCCTAAAGCATTGCTATAAAGGCGTTATGGCGTTTTATACAAATTCTTGAACCTTAAATAAACGATATTAAGAGGACGTAATTTTCATGAATAAATCAGAATTAATTGATGCAATTGCCGAAAATGGGGGATTATCTAAGGCCGATGCCGGTAAAGCTTTAGATGCTACAATTGCTGCAGTTACCAATGCATTAAAAGCTGGTGATACAGTTACTTTAGTTGGTTTCGGTACATTCAGCGTAAAAGAACGCGCTGCACGTACTGGTCGTAACCCACAAACTGGTGCGACTTTAGAAATCAAAGCAAGCAAAGTTCCTAGCTTCAAAGCGGGTAAAGGCTTGAAAGATTCTGTAGCTTAATCTTATTAAGCACATGAGACGCGCCATAAATTGGCGCGTTTTTTATTGGTAAATGTGATTAATTGATATATCGCATTCATTCATCTCGGGTTTTCGGTTAAAATTCACCGCAAATAAAATATTGGAATACTTATGGAATCGTTTCGTAAAGTCATTAAGGGTTGGCTGGGCAAGGTCTTGCTCGTTTTGTTTTTGACCCCTTTAGCACTTGTAGGTATTGAAGGATATTTTAGTGGTGGATCTAAAGATGCAGCAAAGATTGTAAACGGTACTGAAATTTCTCAAAAAGAACTCGAAGCACTGACGAACTCATTAAAAGAACAATATCTGGCATATGCTCAGGGTGATGAAACATTATTGAATCAAAATTTCATTAGCAATAAAGCGATGGATACTTTGGTTTCACGCCAATTGCTATTGCAACAAGCTGATAAATTAGGCATTAGCTTGAGCGATGCACAAATTGTACAAATGATTCATCAGCAGCCAAGCTTTCAAGTTAATGGTCAATTTTCTGATGAAGCGTTTGCGCGATACCTCGAATCGATTGGTATGACGAATCGCACATTCATTGATAATTTACGTAAAGACCATGCTTTAAAAATGTTGTCTACAACATTTATGGAATATGCATTGGTGAGTAAGCTTGATATCTTGCAAATTGCGAACTTACAAACGGAACAACGTAGTATTCAGTTGGCGAGCATTAATCTTGAAAATTACAAGAAAAATGTAAAAGTATCTGATGCTGAAATTGCCGCTTATTATGAGCAGCATAAAAACAAATTTAAGCAAGCAACTAGTGTTGATGCAGATTTTGTCGTATTAACACCTGCCAATATAACTGCACCTGTAGAAGCTGCAACTGATGCTGAACTGAAAGAAGCGTATAACAGCTTTGTTGAGAATGCACAGAAGTCAGTTAAACCTATCGTTAAGCACATCATGATCACTGCGGACAATCGTTCAGATGCCGAAGCTAAAAAACTGGCTGAAAGTGTTCAAGCTAAAATTAAAGCGGGTTTAAGCTTTAACCAAGCTGCTGCGCAATTCTCTGAAGATCCTGAATCTAAAGCGAAAGGTGGTGAACTGGTTGCTTATGAAAAAGGTGTATTTGGTGATGCATTTGATGCAGCAGTTGAAGGTGCTCAAGCTGGTCAAGTGACTGCTCCAGTAAAAACAGATAGTGGTTATCACTTGATCGAAAAAGTGGCGCCAGCTGTAAAAGTGGCTTCATTTGAACAGGAAAAGGCACGTCTACAAGCAGAAGTCGCTGCTTCGAAAAAAGCCAATGTTTTTTCTGACACTGTAAACAGCCTCAATGATATGGTTGTGAGCAGTGATGCCCTTGATGTCGTGGGTCAAGAAGTGAAAGGCGTAAAAGTACAATCATTGAATGGCTTAACATTAGCATCGCAACATCAAGTTTTAAGTGATGCAAACGTCAAAGTTAAATTGTTTAACGATGATGTTAAAAATGGTGAACGTAATGTTTCATCTAGCATTCAGCTGAAAAACGGTGATGTAGTTTGGGTAAAAGTGCGTAACTATCATGCTGCAGGTGTTCAAACCTTAGCTGAAGCGAAAGCGCATGTGAAAACTCAGCTGATTGAAAAGAAAGCGTCTGATGCTGCAAAAGCCCAAATTCAAGCGACATTGAAAGAGTTTGCTGCAAAACCTGCTGCTTCAGTCGCGAAAGGCAATTTAAACTTTGAAAATGCGGGTACTTTCACTCGTGCTGATGGTTTGTTGAAACGCGAAATTCAACGTGCTGCATTTAGTGTAAAAGCGCCGAAAGCAGGTCATTGGTCTGTTACGACCACAAATCTACCAAATGAGTTGGTTGTGGTTGCTGTGACTGCAGTGAACAAACAATCTGATGCGGCATTAACGGGTGAGCAGTTAGATGAGTTAAAAAAACTTTACCAACAGCTTCGTGGTCAGCAAGAATTTGATGACTACACACGTTATCTAAAAGATCATGCCAAAATTAAATAATTAAGGCAGCTTTAAAAAAACCAGCTTCTGAGCTGGTTTTTTTTGACTTAAATTGACAGATATAATTTTTATTTAAAAGATTTGGCAAATGAAATATCGGCTCTAGCATCGTAGATTGGTGTTCTCAAAAAAATAATATGAAGAAGAAATAACTCATCACGACAAGGATTAAGCGGATGATATATATGTATATGCCTCAATTTAAACGTTTAAAGAACCCGTTATTGCTATGGATAGATCATTATTTTAAGCACATGATATTGATGCTATTAACCATTTGTGTTGCGAGTAGTATTCAAGCTGCAGAACTGAACTTTCAAAAAGTTCTAGAGCAGGAAAGAGCTTGGGCGGGCTTGACTAGTAAAAAAGTCAAAAATAATGAAATCGAGTGGACATATAGTGAAGGGGGAAATCCACAAAAACCGACGCTGTTGTTGCTGCATGGTTTGTCAGGCACGCGTGATAATTGGAATCGCGTTGCCCGTTATTTAACGCCCAATTATCATGTCATTATTCCAGATCTGCCAGCACATGGAGAAACTATTGTCGCAGATCAATTTGATCTATCGATTCCAAATTTAACTGAGAAATTACGACGATTTATTGATGCTACAAAGTTAGATCCAAATTTACATATCGCAGGGCATTCGATGGGTGGTGCAATTGCCATGCTATATAGCGCTCAGTATCCCTTAGAAGTGAAATCTTTATTGTTGGTGGATTCGGCAGGTGTCTTTAAGTCGAGCAATACAGCGTATCTAAAAGATACGGCAAAGCTTGCAGAGCTAGTGGTCAGAAAAACTGGTGATTTTGATCGCGTGATGAAGATCGTGATGCAATCCCCGCCTTTTATTCCACAAGAATTAAAAATTGGGCAAGAAAAGTTAATGATAGTTCAGTCTAAACAAACCAATAAAATGGTGGAGCAACTGCAAAAAATGGCCACCTTGTATACGCCGGAGTCCTTTGCTTTGGCTGCACGAGGCATTGATACACCTGTGTTTATTATCTGGGGGAAGCAAGATCAGATTATCAATGTTGAAGTAGCAGAAGAATTGAAAAGCTTATTTAAAAAAGCCGAAAAACCGCTGGTATTAGACCATGTTGGTCATATGCCTATCTTAGAAGCGGAGCAGTTAATGGCGTTGCCATATTTAAAGTTTCTTTCAACTGTTCAATGAATAAAATCGGTAAAATAGGTGTAAAAAAGCGAGAAATTTCTCGCTTTTTAAACTTAATTAGACACTTTGAGTTGATTTAAGTACGTACTTTAATTTCATAGCCCGTGTATTTTCGAATATTAATCACACCGGTATCCAAAATCAGATACTGACCTTTAATCCCTTGTAATTTTCCTCGAATAATTGGTGTTTTGTCCAAATTATGCGATTTGATTTTTTCAGGATATTCATCTACCGGGTAGATAAATTGGCGTGGCAACTCATCTTCTAACAGTTCAACAGTTTCATTAAACTCTAAATTTTGGCTAAATTCTTCACGAATGGTCTGAATTTTTGGTGCAAATTCTTCCACCAATTGGTCGCGAATTTCGATCAGGTTGATGGGTTCTGCTTCACCTTTGAGTAATTTACGCCAATCAGTTTTATCGGCCACTTGCGTTCCAAACATGACTTCAAGCTGACCAGATAGACGACGTGAACCAACTTTCATAATAGGCAAAGCTTGCGTCGCACCTTGGTCCAGCCAACGTGTAGGCATTTGACCAAGTCGAGTAATCCCCACTTTTAAGGCACTTGAATTGGCTAAATAGACAATATGCGGTTGAAAGCAAACTTCATGGGCAAAATCATCTTCACGGCAAGTCCCGAGATGGTAATGACAGGTTTCAGGCTTCATAATGCACATATCACAAGAAGCCTTAGTTTTCATGCATTTGAAGCAATGACCTTGTGAATACGATTTAGGTGTTTTTGCGCCGCAAGAAATGCAGTAGATATTTCCCGTGGCTTCGATTTCTATTTCTTGGCCAAGGCTAAATGGTAGATCAACTTCTGAGCGATCTAGAATAAATTTATACTCAACATTTGCCTTGTGTGTATGTTGATCAGTTACACTAAGGTCTTTAAGACCTGCATGCATTTTATGGCAAATGCCTTGTAGTTCCATACGAATACTCACTTCATTATTAAGGATGCGGTCAATGGCTGAACAAAATGTCATCACTTCTATGCTAGACGATTTGTCAAAAGAGCAGCCAATTTCAACCGCAATCTGTATTGGTCAGGATCTTGAGCAATACAATCAATTTCATCCAATTCAATGGCAACATTTTAACGTAACTGAGTTTTTAAATCTGCCTTTTACCCAGCGTTTTGACCTTGGATTTGTGATTCTTGATACTGAAACCATGTTGAGTTTGGATCAGCAGCAGAAAACGCAGATGTTGGTAAAATTACGAGACCTATTCGCTAAACGCATCGTAGTGGTGAGTAAATTACACGATGAACAATTATTACGTGCTTTAGGCTTTACTCAGCTCATTGATAAAACCACGCATGAAAGTGATTTTGCTTTATGGCAGTTTAATATTTTGACTTATAAACACATTCCAGATTGGTTTAACTCTAAATTTTGGGCAAATCCTGAAAACTGGGATAAATTCCGTTGGTAACAAATACTTAGCCTGTGAAAAATTGCAAAAAATTAACAAACATTTATGAAAAATTTGTCTTTTCCCACGTATGCTTTAATTAAGTTTATCTAGGTTTCACTGGGAAAAATAAAATGACAAATTTAAATAATATTGTTGAGATTTTAGCAAAGCAGGCCCTTGGTGGTGCAAACAATCAAAATCAACAAGGTGGCTTGGGCGGTATTTTAGGTTCGGTGCTGGGTCAATTGGGTGCAAATGCAGGCACTCAAAATACCCAAAACAATGCTCAAAACCAAGCGGGTGGTTTGGCTGGAATTCTTGGCTCTGTGTTGGGCCAACTAGGTGGTGCAGCGCAGCCGCAGCAACGTAGTAGTGGTGGCAATGCTTCAACCATTTTAGTAGCAGTGTTACCTCTGGTGCTGGCTTGGATTCAAAAACAAGGTGGCCTACAAGGTGCTTTGGATAAATTACGTGGACAGGGCTTGAGCAGTCAGGTTGATGATTGGGTATCTACAGGCCCTGGTGATAATGCTGCTGTGACTAATCAACAAGTACAAAATTTATTTGATGATGCCGAAGTGGAGCAAGTTGCACAAGAAACACAAACTCAGAAACAAGATGTATATAGCGCAATTTCAACGGTATTGCCGCAAATTATTGACTCATTGACGCCACAAGCTGGACAAACCAATCAGCAAGAAGCGAATGCTGATATTCAACAAGTGATGAATTTGGTCTCAGGTTTCCTGAAGCGTTAATCAAATATCGCTTTAGGTATTTGATTGAATACAAGCCAGTGAACACTGGCTTTTTTATGATTTGAAAAATGATAACAATGTGACGCTTAGATTGTCACTAGGATGGATTAAATAGACGGTTCGACACACTGATTTTTTTGCCAATATAGTGTGATTTTTTTTGACGAATCAAAATGATTTTCGACTGAAATTCTAACTCACCAAACTCTGGCTCAACTTGCACATAATGTAGTTGACCAAACTCATCACGCACCCGCGCTTGAGCTGAAAAGCCGGGACGGGCATTTCCACTTGAAATGGTGGCTAGACGACCCAGTAGGTTAACGGTTTGTTTTTTATATTTGGGCGGGACAACCTGATCCAAACAATGAATCATAAATACCGTAAAGAATATGGCAATAATCAACGCAGGTAAAATAAGATAATAAGCGGGAACGAATTGACCTTCTTTGGCATGTATACAGAATTGAAGTACATAGCCTGCAAAGCTAAAATTCATCAGTAGGAAAAACAAAATCAGAGTCTTGGAAAATTTGACATTCAATAATGCCAACTCTTGTATGCGCTGAGGGGCAATTCTTTTTAAAACTTGGCTAGGACTAATATTGATATAGTAGCCAATGGTTTCAACCATGCCCAATAACAGTACGGCTAATAAACTTAAATGAAAGGGTATTAAGTTATAGTCTGTTAAAAATGCGGACATGGTTGTATTCCAGTGTTTATTCTTCTGTGAGGTAGATTCCACCATCAGAATGCACGTTAATGTTCACTTTTTCAAGGGCTTGACCTTGGCATGGGCCAGAAATACATTCCCCAGATTCGACCATAAATAGGGCGCCATGTGTTGAGCACTCAATAAATTCTTGGTCACGATCTAGAAACTGATTTTCTAGAAACTCAAGTTCTACGTGCAAGTGTGGGCAGTTATTTTGATAAGCGTAAAACATGCCATCACGTTGGGTGATAAAAATCGTTTCACCTTCAGGCGTTTCGAATGATCGTGCTTCACGTTCAGGCACATCATCCGTCATGCAAATTTTAAACATTAAGCACATTCCTTTTGAAATGATTGTAAAAGCTGAGCATATTCTTCAACTGCTAGGCGTGGACCAAACTGAGCCACAACTTCACTTGAAATCAAGATGGCCAGTTCAGCAGCCGTTTGATAGTCATGACCTGCATTCAGTGCATACAAGAAAGCACCAGCAAATGCATCACCAGCACCATTGGTATCTACTGCGGTAACTTTACGACCTGGCACGGTAAATGTTGCTGCTTCATTATGGATTAAGGCGCCTTTGGCACTTAATGTAATGACAATGTGTTTGCTGAGTGATTGCAATTTAGCAAGTGCAGCATCTAAATGATCTGTTTCGGTGTACATCAGTGCTTCTTGTTCGTTACAGAACAATAAGTCCACGCCATCATCGAGTAACTCATCTAGACCTTGACGTGCATATTGCACCATTGCTGGATCAGATAAGGTCAATGCAATTTGTACACCATTGGCTTTGGCGATTTGACGTGCTTGTTTTACCGCTAGGCGTGCGCTGTCTGATGTAGAAAGATAACCTTCGATATATAACCATTTCGCAGTATTTAAGTTGCTAAAATCAATTTGGCTATCAGTTAATTCAGCAGTAATACCGAGGTAAGTATGCATCGTACGTTCAGAATCAGGGCTGACCAATACCATACATGTGCCAGTTACACCTTCACTGATTGATTGAGTTGCAGTTTGGATGCCAGCGTCGTTTAAACCATTTAGGTAAATTTGACCTAAGTCATCATTGCCGACACGACAACCATAAAATGCAGTTCCGCCTAAAGCACTAAAAGCAACCGTTGTATTTGCTGCAGAACCACCAGAAGCTTGACCTTTATATTCTTGAGTGGCTTTTAGATTGTTATAAAGGGCTGCTTGAGTATCGCCATCAGTCAGTTGCATCGTACCTTTTTGCAGATTGTGTTGAATTAGGAATTCGTCAGAGACTTTAAATTCTTGGTCAATAAGTGCATTACCAATTGCAAAAAGGTCAACAGTTGCCATGTTGTATGTTCACATCAAAAAAATGAAAGTGCTAAGTTTACACGAATGCTCAGGAATGCTGTAGTTTGTTGAAGAAAATTCAATTAAAGGACAGGTGTGTATAAAAATCGGGCAAATCCATTATATTTTTACATTTTTTTTGAATTAGTTGCCGTTTTAATCAGCTTTGCTATTGTGCAAATCGAAAATTTTTACTTTTATAGAGCTATAGGGTGTTCAGACTGAATCAAGATGATTTGGTCATCATAAATAGATAACAGATTAAAAGTGTGAATATATGGAAATTACGATTCGTCCAGCAGAGCAACTTCCTGCTCAAATCGAAAATATTGCTGCTTTGGCGCAGCATGAAGGCTATACATTTATACACCGTTTAATTGAAGAATATCAAAGTGGTAAAAATCGTTTTGACCAAACGGGTGAGCAATTATTGCTTGCTTATGATGGCGATAAATTGATTGCTTGTGGCGGTTTAAATCAGCAATGGGGTGATACTGGTGTAGAAGAACGGATTGGTCGAGTTCGCCGTTTCTATGTGCATCCGCAGTACCGTCAGCATGGCGTGGGTAAGCAGCTACTGGTGGAATTGGAAAAGGGTGCAAAAAAACACTTTTCTGCACTATGCTTAAATACAGAACTTAAAAATGCTGCAAAATTCTATCAAAAACAGAATTATGTCTATGTTGAAAGCCATCCAAATTATAATTATTTCAAATATCTGGTTTAGTTTTAAATCCAAAAATAGACAGTAAACACTATAAATCAAGCATCCGATATCGGGTGCTTTTTTCTTGTGATAATTCTAAAAAAGAGCGCCTTATTTTAAGCAAATTTTTAAGCAAAAATTCATTTTAGTTATCGAAGATATAAGCATCAAAATGACTGCATAGAGTGATGCATATGCAAGTGTATGAGCTACAAGACTACGTTAAAAAAGTCCCTGAGATTACCGCACTGTTTTGGTTGACCAAAATTTTTGCGACCACCTTTGGTGAAACCAGTGGTGATGCATTGTCCATGTCCTTAAATTTGGGCTATCTACTCAGTACCTTTATTTTCGCAGGCATATTTATCAGTTTGCTGTATTTTCAAATAAAGTCCAAAGCCTATAAACCTTATTTATAGTGGGCCACGATTATTGCCAGTACAACGGTAGGTACGACTTTAGCGGATTTTGTAGATCGTTCTTTAGGGATTGGCTACTTGGGTGGTAGTTTGCTGTTGCTGAGTTTGGTGCTCATATCGCTTTTTAGTTGGTATCGAGTCGAAGGATCGATCAATCCAAGTGTAGTGAATTTGCCGCGAACACAGATCTTTTATTGGTTGACGATTACATTTTCTCAAACATTAGGTACGGCTTTGGGGGACTGGACTTCCGATAGTGCAGGATTAGGCTATAGCGGTGGCATTTGGCTATTTGGTGGTCTAATTATCTTGATGGCATTGTTGTACTTTTTTAGTCAGGTCTCAACGACGATTTTATTTTGGGCTACTTTTGTTTTGACACGTCCATTGGGCGCAGTTGTCGGCGATTTTCTAGATAAGCCAATCAGTTCAGGTGGATTGGATTTAAGTCGCTTTATGGCTTCCTTTGTATTGTTATTGGCGATTGTGATTTGTGTCTATTGGTCAACACGAAATGATAGGCAATCCATAAAACCAGTCTAAATGTTTTAGTGCGAAAACAAGTGATTTTTAAAATTAAAGTTCAAGTTGATTAAAACAGTTGGAAATGTTGTTTCGGTGAATCTAGTTGTGATTTTTTAAGGTATACTTTGCCTAATTTAAATGAATAGATTAGGAGCACACATGACTGTAGATGTCACTGAAACCATTTCTCAAACTGTACATCCCGCGTTTCAGTTGATTCGTCAACATCATGTTGAAGCTTTAGACATTTTAGTGTCTGAATATAAACACAAAGTGACTGGCGCAGTGCATTATCACTTAGCCACAAACCATGACGAAAACGTATTTTTAGTTGCCTTCCGTACACAGCCGATGGATTCAAAAGGTGAGGCGCATATTCTTGAGCATACGGCACTGTGTGGCTCAGAAAAGTTCCCTGTACGTGACCCATTCTTTTTAATGATTCGCCGTTCACTCAATACGTTCATGAATGCGTTTACCGCAGCGGATTGGACGGCTTATCCATTTGCAACGCAAAACAAAAAAGATTTCCAAAACTTGTTAGAAGTTTATATGGATGCTGCTTTTGCTGCGAATTTGAACCCGCTTGATTTTGCGCAAGAAGGGATTCGTATTGAGCTAGAAAATGGCGAAGCGGTATATAAAGGCGTGGTATTTAATGAAATGAAAGGTGCAATGAGTTCACCTTCAGATCAGTTGTATCACCAACTTGCCCATCATTTATTCCCAGAAACAACTTATCATTACAACTCAGGCGGTGATCCGAAAGACATTCCTGACTTAAGCTATGAAGAGTTAGTAAGTTTCTACAAATCACATTATCACCCAAGTAATGCCGTGTTCATGACCTTTGGTAATGAGCCTGCATATAATTTACAAGAACAGTTTGAAACGCTTGCTTTGTCAAAATTTGAAAAAGGTCAAACGCTATATTCAAAACCTGAGCGCCGCTTAACTGCGCCTGTAACTGTAACTGAAACGTATGCAGTTGATGCTGAAGACCTCAAAGACAAAACATATCATGTGCTTTCTTGGTTATTGCCAGAAGCAAGTAATATCAAATTACGTTTAGGTATGCGTTTGGTTGAGGGTGTATTGCTTGAAGATTCTGCTTCACCATTACGTCATTACTTAGAAACCTGTGGTTATGCGCAGTCTACTGGTCCATTTATGGGCGTAGATGACTCAAACTTTGAAATGACGTTCTACTGTGCAATTCAAGGTTCCAACCCTGAGTATGCAGAACAATTTAAAAATGGCGTGTTTAAAGTATTAGAAGACGTTGCGGCTAAGCCTGTTGATCCGGCTTTAGTTGAAGCGATTTTACATCAGATTGAATTGCATCAGCGTGAAATCAATGGTGATGGCACACCATATGGCCTAAGCTTAATTCTGAATGGTTTAAGCAGTGCGATTCACCATTCAGACCCTGTAGATGTTTGGGATGTGGATACGGCCATTGAACAAGTGAAGGAAGAGTTGAAAGACCCAATGTGGTTATCTAACTTAATCAAAACATACTTGCTAGATAATCAACATCGTGTGCAATTAACTTTGGTTCCAGATGCTGAAAAAAATGCGTTGGAAGCGGCAGCAGAAAAAGCACGTTTAAAAGAAATTGATGCAAACTTAACTGAAGCGCAAAAAGCAGAGATTATTGCGCAGACTGAAGCACTGAACATTCGTCAAGATACCCCAGATGATTTGAACCTATTGCCTAAAGTAGGTTTGGAAGACGTTCCCGCACAATTACAGATTGTACAAGGTCAATTACGCGAAATTATCAGTAATGGATTGGACACACCTTTAAATCTTTACCACGCAGGCACCAATGGTCTTTATTACCAACAAGTTTTGATTCAGATTCCTGATGAAGTGGTGCAATCGCCGTATTTCAACCTCTTGTCGATTTTGATGGGTGAAGTTGGTGCAGGTGAATACGACTACTTAGAGCTACAACAGTTGCAAACAGCTGTGAGTGGCGGTTTAGGTATGGGTGCATCGCTGCGTTCAAAAGTGGACGACAAAGGTCAAATTAGTGCTTGGCTGACTCTAACCACTAAATCATTGGTGAATAATCTTGAAGCTATTCGCTTATTGAAATTGGCTTTTGAACAGCTACGTTTTGATGAGAAAAACCGTATCGTAGAGTTATTGCAACAACGTAAAGCACGTTGGCAGTCACGTGTTTCTGGCTCTGGTCATAGCTATGCAATGCAAATTGCAGGTCGTCAACATAGTGCATTGGCGTTACGTGATTATCATAATACAGGCCTAGGCGCGCTGAACTGGTTGTCAGAACTTGTCAGCAAAATTGAGCAAGACGACACGGCTTATAATGCCTTGATTGATGAGCTTAAGTTAATTCATAACCGTTTGCTTAAAGCACCAAAACAATTCTTGGTGGTGTGTGAAGAACATCATTCAGACCGATTGGTTGAGGAAGTTCAAACCATTTGGGATAAAGTGGCGATTGATGATAACCCACATGCTTTAACTCAAGTGAATTTTGCAGATAGCAACAATGACGAAGCTTGGCTCATTCAAGCCAATGTTCAGTTCTGCGCTTCAGCATATCCTGCGGTGGAAGTGTCGCATCCAGATGCAGCACCTTTGATGATTTTGGCGGCTTATTTACGTAATGGCTTCTTGCATAGTGCGATTCGTGAAAAAGGTGGTGCTTATGGTGGCGGAGCAAGCTATGACGGCAATGCATGTTCATTCCGTTTCTATAGCTACCGTGACCCACGTTTAGCTGAAACGTTTAAAGATTTTGACGCAAGTGTGCAGTGGCTACTGAATTCTGAACAACAACCTCATCAGCTAGAAGAAGCGATTTTGGGTCTAATTGCCAGCATGGATAAACCGGGGTCACCAGCGGGTGAAGCCATTACAGCTTGTTATGCTTTATTGCATAAACGCACGCCAGCTTTCCGTCAAATGTTACGTGAACGTCTTTTGAATGTGACTTTGGAAGATCTAAAACGTGTTGCTGTGGCGTACTTGGTTGAACAACAACCGACAAAAGCTGTGGTTGCACCGGTGGCTAAGCGAGATGCTTTGGTTGAGCTTGGTTTCGAAATAAAACAAGTGAATTAAAACAAAAAAGGGGTTTTTATGGCGTTCAAATCTCTTGAGCGTACGACATTGCAACTGAGCCTCATTGCGCTCAGTTCAATGTATGTCAGTACTGTAAATGCACAAAATGCGGATGTGGCTGCTAAGCCTGCAACCGCAGAAGCATGTGTGGCACTTGAGTCAAATGCAGAGCGATTATCGTGTTATGACGCTTTGTTTAAAGTGCAACCTGCTGAAAAAGAAATGTTGGTCTCTGAGCGTCAAGCCGCACAAGAAATTAAGCCTGAACCGACAGAGAAGCTAACTTTCAAAGAAAAAGTCAGTCATGCGTTTAAGGACCGTTTATTTGCTGTAGAAGCACCGAACCTCAATCCAAATCTTTCATTATTGGATAGTCGTTGGGAACTTTCTCCAGAAAGTAAATTGGGAACATGGAATATTCGCGGCTATCAACCTGTGTATTTAATGCCGGGATATTGGACGTCGGATAAAAATGAACGTCCATCTAGCCCGAATGAAAATAACACGGTACAAGCCGATCAGGAACAAAACCTAAAATCGATGGAAGCCAAGTTCCAATTGTCATTAAAAACCAAAGCTGTTGAAAACTTATTTGGTGATAATGGTGATATCTGGTTGGGCTATACCCAGTCTTCTCGTTGGCAAGTCTACAATGAAGACGAATCACGACCATTCCGTGAAACCAACTATGAGCCTGAAGCCAGTCTGGTTTTTCGTACCAACTATGAACTCTTGGGTTTGAACTGGCGTATGCTGGGCTTAACTTTTAACCATCAGTCTAATGGGCGTTCTGATCCCTTATCGCGGAGTTGGAACCGTGTCATGTTAAATCTAGGATTTGAACGTGACAATTTTGCACTGATGTTACGTCCTTGGTATCGTTTCGAAGAAGATACCAAAGATGATAACAACCCAGATATTACCGATTATGTGGGACGTGGGGATTTAACAGCATTTTATCGTCATAAAGATCATGACTTTAGTTTGATGTTACGTCATTCATTGAAAGGTGGTGATGATTCACATGGTGCTGTGCAGTTCGATTGGACTTTCCCAATCAATGGTAAATTGCGCGGCACAGTTCAATTGTTTGATGGCTATGGTGAAAGCCTGATTGACTATAACCATCGGGCAACCTATGTCGGTGTCGGTGTGTCATTAATGAATTGGTTCTAAAGATTCGCAAATAAAAAAACCACGCTACGGCGTGGTTTTTTATGACTGAGAGAAAATGTATAAATCAACCGATTTGGATCTCAGAAGGCGGGTGTTTTAAACGACTCTTCTTTGGTGTAGCAATCAGATAAGCCAGTGTTAAGGGGCCAAGACGGCCTGCGAACATCAACAACATCAGGGCGACTAAACTGGCTGGTTGTAAGTCACTGGTAATGCCACGAGATAGGCCTACTGTACAGGCAGCGGACACTGCTTCAAAGAGTAAGTCTAAAAAGCGTTTGTCAGGTTCGAGTAGCAATAGACTGAAAAAACCAATGAAAATCAACGTCACTGTAATGAAAATCACTGCTAATGCTTTGAAGGTCGTTTTTTCAGAAACAGAATGGTTAAACACACGCAGTTCGTCTTCACGTCTTAAAAAACTGACAACACTGAGCACAACAATAATAAACGTTCCAACTTTAATGCCACCGGCCGTACTGAGAGAACCACCACCAATAAACATCAGTAACATCGTGACGAGTGATGATGCATCGCTCATGCTTTCCATAGGTAAGCTGTTAAAACCCGAAGAGCGCGGAACAGTTGCATGGAACCACGCGTTGAGGGCTTGGTCACCAAGTGACATCGTGGCTAAGGTCGCAGCATTATTGGCTTCTAATAACCAAATGGTGATGAAGGCAAAGACATTTAAACCTGCAATAGTCGATAAAATCAGCTTGCTATTGGTACTGAGTTTTTTCCAACTTTTATTGCGCTTAATATCCATCAGTACCAAAAAGCCGATACCACCAATGATGTAAAGCATACTTATGGTAAAAGTAATGAAATAACGGTCAGCAAAGCTCATTAAACTATTGGGAAATAATGAAAATCCACCATTATTAAATGCAGAAACACTATAAAAGGCAGCATAAAACAGGGCCTGGTTAAAATTGTATTCTTGCATCCAAGCGATGGTCAAAATTACCGTACCTACCATTTCAAAAAATAGTGAATACAGCAGTACGCCTTTAATGGTCATGGTCACTTTGGCAAGGCTGGTTTGTCCAATGGTTTCTTGAGCCATAATTTGTTGTTTTAGCCCAATTTTAGGGGACAAACTCATAGCGGCCAATATCGCAAAGGTCATAAAGCCGAGACCGCCGCATTGTAGTAAACCCATAATCACGACTTTACCAAACACAGTATAGGCTTCGCCGACATTTACAACCGAAAGTCCTGTAATGGTTACGGCTGAGGTCGCTGTAAAGAGGGCATTGATCCAACTTAAATCGCCATGATGTGAATAAGGGAGTTTTAACAGCAAGGTGCCAATGATAATAAGCCCAAGAAAACCCAATGCCAAAATACTGGGTGGGCTGAGATTAATGGTATTACGCTGTTTATTGTGCAGTTTCATGTTTTTCTACTGTCATCTTGCGCGATTGTGTGCAAAAGGAGCACGACGCTGATTACAAAGTTGCTTTAAAGTGTTTAGCCAGTCGACGTAAATGTTCGAGTAAACCTTCAACCACTAAAATATCGCCTGTTTGTAAAATCAGGTTCGGATCTAAACTATATTGAAGCTCGGTGCCACGTTTATGCAAAATCGTCTTCACTTCTGGGACATGATCCATAATTTGATTTAAACGCGTGCCTTGTTGTGATTCTTTAATTTCAACTTTCACCAAATAATGATCATCTTCGAGCACCATGTAGCGGCTCACCATTGGATAACTCAGTGACTGGGCAACACGGACACCCATATCTTCTTCAGGATGGATGATTTTGCTGATGCCTAAATGGGTTAAAATCATGTGATGCGCTTTGGACTTGGCTTTGGCCCAAATTTTGTTGATCCCCATGTTTTTAAGATGGAGCACACATAAGATGCTGGCTTCAATATCTTCACCAATTGCGACAACGACGGCTTCACAATTTTGAATATTGAGTTCTTGTAAAACGTGCTCATCTGTTGCATCAGCAATCACTGCATGGGTCAGTTGGTCCGAAATACTTTCAACAAACTTTTTGTTGCTATCGATTCCAATGACATCGTGTTTTAAACCCATGAGTTCTGTGGCTACAGTTGCGCCAAAACTTCCTAAGCCAATCACAGCGAATTGAGCCATGCCGTATTCCTAAATTATTCTAAAGTTATTGAATATGTTGATGTTAGCTTGTTCAGCCTAGAGCGGCTATGAAAATTTACATAATCCATCTAAACCGAAAAGCTCTAATTTTTAATTTCTTCAGTGTTTTGATAGGCATAAAGTTCAGTAATGTTGGGGTAATTATACATAACTTGTTGATATTTAAGAATTTAATAGCCTAATTTATTTTTTAGAATGTATTGAAATTGATGCTGATCTTCTTTAATGACATTTAGAGTGGCTTTACGAACAAGCTCAGAATTGTTCTTTAAACGGTTTAAGCCATCGCATGAAAATTCACGGAGGATGGCTTGAACAGGTTCGGGAGCGGTTTGATCACTTAGCTCATCAAAGCGAATATAAACAATGTAATTTGGATATTGATTCAACATTTCAGCCTGCGCGGTATAGCCGTAAATATTTTCTAGATTTTGCGTACGTGACTGATTTGGAATTTGTTTCATACTTTGACGAATCTTATCTTCCTCTTGCTTAAGTTGATAAGCCGGATATACATAAAAATATCCACCTAAACCCACAATGGCGATCATTAATAAGACATAAATATTCAACTTTAATTATCCATTTTGTTTTATTTTCAATGGATTATAGGGTATGGTGAATTTAACAACAATGACGGCGTTGATGAATTAAATTGATGAATATATTCTTTTTGATGTAGAAAAGAATTGATGCAAATAAAAAAGCTGGAATCTAGATTCCAGCTCTTTTATAGAAGTCTCATTTATTTCAAGAAACGTTGATAACCCAGATTATTGGTAATCTCAACATATGGGTAGTTAATATTTTCCAATGTTTCAATCAAGCCATCTGGGTTTTGTTTCGCATCTGTTGCTTCCATACCCACCAATACACGACCTTCAGCAGCACCGTGGTTACGGTAGTGGAATAGGGTGATGTTATGGGTCGGACCAAGACGTTCTAAGAAAGTCAGCAATGCGCCTGGACGTTCGGGGAATTCCACGCGGAATAAACGTTCATTCTCGATATCTGCATGACCGCCAATTAAATAACGAATATGTAGTTTAGCCACTTCATCATCAGAAAGATCATCTACATCGTATTGGAATTTTAAAGTTTCAAAAATTTCCTGACGTTCTTTCTCGCCATTTTTGAGACTGATTCCCACAAAGACTTGAGCAGCAGAAGAATTACTAGCGCGGTAGTTAAATTCAGTGATGTTACGGCCTTGTAGTGCGCGGCAGAATTGGAGGAATGAACCTTTTTCTTCTGGAATGGTCACAGCAAAGATCGCTTCTTTGCGTTCACCCAGTTCAGTACGTTCCGCAATGTAGCGCAGACGGTCAAAGTTCATATTGGCGCCGCATACAATCGACACCATATTTTTGCCTTCTAGACCATGCTCTGCAACATACTTCTTAATACCTGCAAGCGCCATTGCACCAGATGGTTCAACAATGCTACGGCATTCATCAAAGGTATCTTTAATCGCTGCACAGATTTCATCGGTATTTACTAAAATAACATCACGCTCAACAATTGGGCCTGAGTTATCTGATTTTTGTAGCTGAATCACTTCAAATGGTTTTTCACCAATTTGTGCAACCGCTGTACCATCGGCAAAAAGACCGACAGATGGCAGAATGACACGTTCATTGGCTTCAAAGGCTGCTTTTAAACATGCTGATTCATCATATTCAACAGGAATGACTTTAACGTGAGGTGCCACATCACCTAAGTATGCGGCTACACCGGCAATAAGACCGCCACCGCCTACAGCAACAAATACATAGTCCACATCACGCCATTGACGAAGAATTTCATTGGCAATGGTTCCTTGACCGGCCATAACGAGTTCGTCGTCATAAGGTGGAATAAAGGTCATACCTTCATCTTTTGCACATTGGATTGCGTATTTATTGGCTACATCAAAAGAATCGCCATGCAGAACCACTTCACCGCCTAAGCGTTTAACCGCTTGTACTTTAATGTCTGGTGTGGTTTTAGGCATAACAATAATGGCGCGAATACCCAACTTTTTACCAGATAATGCCACGCCTTGAGCATGGTTACCTGCAGAAGCAGTAATAACGCCACGTTCCAACTGAGATTTCGGTAATTGACTAATACGGTTGTAGGCACCGCGTAGCTTGAAAGAAAAGACAGGTTGTAAATCTTCGCGTTTAAAGCGAATGTTATTGTTTAGTTTTTCACTAATTCGTGGCGCTGCTTCGAGTGGGGTTTCGATTGCAACGTCATAGACCGTTGCCTGTAATATTTGTCGAACCAAACGAGACAGCATGTTAATTTTCCATCTAACAGTTTAAAATAGGGGTTTATTGTAACAAACCCCTGTACATTTGGGCTGAAAAATCAGCGTCTAATGTCAAAAAATAGTTGAGCCAAGTTATGAGTCTGTATGCAACCCAAGATGAAAAGAAACAAGCTGCCGCAAAAGCTGCGTTAAAGCATTTGCCAAAGGGCGGTATTTTGGGTGTTGGTACAGGAAGTACTGTGAACTTCCTCATCGAATTATTGCCAGAGCTTCAACTCGAAGCTGCTGTTGCAAGTTCTGAAGCAACTGCACAACGTTTGAAAAAATTAGGCATTGAAGTGGTTGATATGAACCACGTTGGCGGTTTAGATGCCTATGTGGATGGCGCTGATGAAATCGACCGTCATATGCACATGATTAAAGGCGGCGGCGCTGCGTTGACTCGTGAAAAAATCGTTGCTTCAATTGCAAAAAAATTCGTTTGTATTGTTGATGATTCTAAATGGGTTGATCAGTTGGCACGTGAATTTCCGCTTCCTGTAGAAGTGATTCCAATGGCACGTTCTGCTGTTGCGCGTAAAATTGTTTCTTTGGGCGGTGACCCTGTATACCGTGAAGGCGTAGTAACAGATAACGGTAATGTAATTTTAGACGTACACAACTTAAATATCCTGAATGCCTTAGAGCTTGAAAAGACTTTGAATGACATTCCAGGTGTAGTGTGTAACGGTATCTTTGCATTAAACAAAGCGGATATTGCTGTTGTTGCGACCGATAACGGTATTGAAGAGCGTACTGCGGTTTAATCTGTTCTATTAGAATCCCCCCTAAAGTTCCCCTTTGATAAAGGGGGACTTTTCACCTGAATTTATTTAGGTGATTTTCCCTCCTTTGTAAAAGGAGGGTTAGGGAGGATTTAAAATTAATAAAAAATATGATCCCAAACCTTCCTGAAATTCAAATCACCCGAAAATTACGTGCCACACGCTTAAGGCTGCGTGTAGAACCAACTCAAATTAAATTAACGGTTCCCCAGTTTTGTACACAGCGCCAAGTTCAAGATTTTCTTAAACAATCGGAACAATGGATGATTGAGACATGGCAGAAGCAGCAGGAAAAAACAGGGCAGATTGATAAAACGCTTCCAGCCGAATTAAAACTATTCAATCTAGAGCAGCCTCTAAGCATTGTTTATAAAGTACAAAAAAACTCATTCATCTTAGATGAAGAAAAGCATCAGCTTTTCATCAGTGTTCGGCAGCCTGAGCAATATTTAAAAAGCTTTGTGATTGCTTATGCCAAAGAGTATTTACCAATTTATTTAAAGCAAGTGAGCAGTGAAACAGGCTTGAAATATGGTGATTGCTCAATTCGTCAGCCCAAAACCCGTTGGGGCAGCTGTTCTGCAAAGCATGACATTATGTTGAATAGTGGGCTGGTACTTTTTCCGTTGGAAATCACGCGTTATGTGGCTGTACATGAGTTAGCGCATACTAAGCACTTTGATCATAGTCTAAATTTTTGGGAGGAGGTGGAGAAGCATGATTCAAACTATAAAGATCATCGGAAAACTTTAAAAAGTGGTGTGATGCCGTGGTGGTGGTGCTAGTATATTTTTCATAAAACCTAAACTGATTGGGTGTATAGTTATGAAAAATAGAAAAATTCTGGGATTAATTTTACTTGCATATTCAGCACCAATTTTTGCAGATAGTTTTCAAGATCGGGATAGCTGGCGAAAAAAACCGAAGTAATGATGGTTGATGATATTGATCTTAAAACAGATGAGCTGATTGAGCAGGGCTATGTCCCTGTGATGAGTGAAACATTTAAAAGTGTATCTACAAATAGGGGCTACAGCGATAGCATGTGGGACCTGAAAAATAAAGGAAATCAATTGGGGGCACAAATCGTTATTTTCACTAATACGCCTGTAGAGAGTGGAAATTATTATAGGTATAGAAATTCAAAGCCAGATACATATCCGTTTTTAGTTGGTGATAATCAAAAAAGTGATTTAAATAGATATCCTGTAGGAACTATTGAGGCAGTTCCTCATCGTCTTGCGAATAGGATAGAATACTCCTCACGATATTTTTATAAATATAATTCTGTAACAGGAATTTATCCCACCATATTGTCCTCTAAGGATAAAATTAATAATGGCCTTCAGGGTGGAGTGATTGTACAAAAAGTTCAAGCTGGCTCTCCAGCTAAAGGCGTTATTTTGCCGCAGGATATTATTATAAAAATGAATGATGATAATATTAATGATGTCAGTGCATTTGTTGAAAGTTCAAACTATTTAAGAGGAAACGTTGTAAAGTTTGAAATTCTGAGAAATGGACAGAAAATACCTTTAGAAATTAGTTTGAAACAATAATATTTGGCTGGAAGTTGGGACAATTGCACTTTTCATCCAATTTAAGTTTGGTGCTTTCTGAAAATATGTTTTTTTCTTGAATTGATAAAAAGATCCGAATTGCAATAAACCCAAGCAAAACAGTTCAGAAATCCTCAACTTCCTGTCATACTACGCAGTCATCAAATGGATACTTTGAATAGAGGTAAAGAGCGTGATTTCAGTAGGTATTGTCGGCGGTACAGGTTACACAGGTGTTGAATTACTGCGTATTTTACTGCGACACCCCAATGCAGAAGTAAAAGTTTTAACTTCGCGTACTGAAAATGGCCGCCGTGTGGATGATATGTTCCCAAGCTTGCGTGGACATACAGACCTTTGCTATTCAGATCTTAATATTGAAGAACTAAAACAATGTGATGTTGTATTCTTTGCGACGCCGCATGGTGTAGCAATGAAACACGCAGAAGAGTTAGTTGCTGCAAATACTAAAGTGATTGACCTTGCTGCTGATTTCCGTTTGCAAGACTTAGCTCAATTTGAGAAATGGTATGGCCTAGACCATGCCTGTCCAGAGCTATTAAAAGATTCAGTTTATGGTTTGTCTGAATTAAACCGTGAAAAAATTCAAAAGGCTTCAGTGATTGGTAACCCAGGTTGTTACCCAACAACTGTTCAGCTCGGTTTAGCGCCAGTATTAAAAGCTGAAGGATTAGTGAAACCTGAAAGTATTATTATTGATGCAAAATCAGGTGTGTCTGGTGCAGGCCGTAAAGCCAGCCTAGGTATGATCTATTCTGAAAATGCAGATAACTTTAAAGCATATGGTGTAGCGGGTCACCGTCATCATCCTGAAATTGTAGAAGCCCTAGAAAATATTTCAGGTCAAAAAGGTGTGTTTAACGAAATTTTATTCGTACCGCATTTAGTACCGATGATTCGTGGCATGCTCAGCACTATCTATATTGATTTGACAGACGCAGGTGCTTCTGCGGATTTACAAAGCATATATGAACAGTTCTATGTCAATGAGCAGTTTGTAGATGTTATGCCTGCAGGTAGCTCACCTGAAACACGTACTGTGCGTGGTGCGAACCAATTACGTATTGCGATTTGCAAACCTCAGCCGAAAAAATTAGTGATTTTGGTGGCTCAAGACAACTTGGTGAAAGGTGCAGCAGGTCAAGCCGTACAAAATATGAACTTGATGTTTAGTTTTGCTGAAAATGCAGGACTTCAAGGCATTGGTTTATTACCATAAGAAACGATTTAAAACTTCACACACATTTAAAACTGGATTTAAATGTGTGCCTTGAGTGAACTAAAAATAAGAGATGACGATGTCGAATACAGAATCTAATTTCAAGTCAGAACCTGAAAACAGTGAAAAAACGCCTTTTATGAAGACGAATATGCCACTGGCGATTGGTGCAGTTGTACTTGCATTGAGCAGCGGTTTTCTCGGATATAGTATCGGTCATCGTCAGGGCTTAACTGTGGTCGGATATGATGCAGATGCAGAGCAACTTGTTGATGTAGTGCAAAAGCAAAAAACTGAATTAGCAGGCCTGAATAAAAGTTTGAATGCGGCAATCCAAGAGCGTGATGTCGCTGTAAGTAATTCAAATGATTTATATTTGGCTGTTAAAAAAGCACGTGATGATCAAGAGTTAACAGGTAATTTGGGTGTTTTGTATCGTGAAGTATTGCGCCAACGTGGTGGTATGCCGCTTGCAGTACAACATTTAGCGATTAAACCATTACCTGAAAATGCGTATGAATACCAACTTGATCTCGTTCAAGTAAGTCCGTCAAAAAGTAATGTATCTGGAAGTGTTGAGCTGCGTCTAATTAAGGGTACAGAAGTACTTGTAGTGCCTTTAGAAGACAAAAACTTTAACTTTAGTGAAAGTGAACGACTCACTGGACGTTGGACCATGCCAAAAGGCTTCAGTCCAGACTTTATTGAAGTGCGTTTAACCGGTTCTAAACCCGTTATTCGCCGTTTTAGCTGGTCGAAAGGTCAGCCTGTTGAAAATCAATCTGCCTTCCTTTCAGAAATTCCTCAAACTGAAGCAAGTGCAAACTAAGTGTGAAACCTAAATCCTATGCGAACCAATAAGCGTCAAACGTGTTTATCTGACATTAAAAATTCATTTTACCAATCTGGTTTAGTGGACTGGCATCTAAACCCGACTCTCAGCCAAGGTACGCAGGATGATGGTGATTCAGACATTCAAGTATTGACTGCGCCACCTGAGTTAAAGCGTCCTCCTATGTATGCTGTCGTTTTAATGAACGATGATTACACCCCAATGGACTTTGTAATTGAAATTTTACAACAATACTTTGCTTTGAATCTTGACCAAGCCACTCAAGTAATGCTAACTGTACATTATGAAGGAAAGGGTGTTGCAGGGGTTTATCCGCGAGACATCGCAGAGACTAAAGCAAATCAGGTCAATAATTACGCTCGGTCGCAAAGTCATCCATTACTTTGTCAGATTGAGCCAAAAGATTAATAAGGGGATTACATGCTCAGTCGTCAATTAGAAGTATCACTACGTTTGGCTGTCAGCATGGCTCGTCAAAAGAGACATGAATTTTTGACGGTAGAACATTTATTATTGGCTTTACTGGATAATGATTCCGCTGTTAATGCATTGAAAGCATGTGGCGCAGACATTATTGTACTTCGCAAAGAACTTGAAGAATACGTAGAACAACATACCCCTAAGCTTGGCGAAAAAAGCGATCAAGCGCCACATCCTACAGAAAGTTTTGATCGTATTTTGCAGCGTGCAATTTTCCATGTGCAATCGAGTGGTAATGACCGCACTGTAGAAGGTGCAGACATTTTAGTTGCGATGTATTCAGAGCGTGATTCATTTGCGGTGTATTTACTTAAACGCCATCAAATCAACCGTTTGACATTAACGCAGTACTTGTCTCATGGCACACGTAAAGATGAAGTTCAAGCTGAAGAGGAAATTGAAGAGCTCGATGGTGAAAACACCACGTCTTCAAATTCTGGCCCATTAGAGCTATATACGACCAATCTGAATGTTGAAGCTCAAAAAGGCAAAACAGATCCACTGATTGGTCGTGAAAAAGAGATTGAACGTACAGCTCAAATTCTATGCCGTCGCCGTAAAAATAACCCACTTTTGGTGGGTGATCCGGGTGTAGGTAAAACTTCGATTGCTGAAGGTTTGGCTTGGCTCATTGTAAATGGCAAAGCTCCTAAACCGCTTGAAAATGCAGAAGTATTTAGTTTAGACATTGGTGCTTTAGTTGCAGGAACTAAATACCGTGGTGATTTTGAAAAGCGTTTAAAACAACTGTTAAATGCATTGAAGAAAAAGCCCGAAGCTATTTTATTTATTGATGAAATTCATATGATCATCGGTGCAGGCTCAAGTATGGGCAGCACGATGGATGCATCGAACCTCATCAAACCAGCTTTGGCGAATGGTACTTTACGTTGTATCGGTTCAACGACTTTCCAAGAATACCGTCAAGTTTTTGAAAAAGATCATGCATTATCTCGTCGTTTCCAAAAAATTGATGTCAATGAACCATCTATTTCAGAAACGATTGATATTCTGCGTGGCTTAAAAGGCAAATTTGAAGAATTCCATCATGTGAAATACGAAGATCAAGCGTTGGTTTCTGCGGTAGAACTATCTGCGAAATTTATCAATGATCGTTTCTTGCCTGATAAAGCCATTGATGTGATTGATGAGGCGGGTGCACAGCGTCGTTTAAAAGCTGAGCAAGATGATACAGTCATTTCAGTTGAAAACATTGAAGATATCGTTTCGAAAATTGCGCGTATTCCACCAAAAACTGTCTCTAAAGATGACAAGAGCGTTCTTGAAAATCTAGAGCGTGATCTGAAACGTGTGGTGTTTGGTCAAGATGAAGCGATTGAAGCGCTTGCATCTGCGATTAAATTATCTCGTGCAGGTCTTAAAGCACCAGATAAGCCAGTGGGTAATTTTGTCTTTGCTGGTCCTACAGGTGTGGGTAAAACTGAAGTCACTAAGCAATTGGCAAAATTATTAGGCGTTGAACTTGTACGTTTCGATATGTCGGAATACATGGAACGTCATGCCGTATCTCGTTTAATTGGTGCGCCTCCGGGTTATGTAGGTTTTGATCAAGGTGGTTTGTTGACCGACGCGATTCATAAGAATCCGCATTGCGTACTTTTACTAGACGAAATTGAGAAAGCACATCCAGATGTCTTTAATTTGTTATTACAAATTATGGATCATGGTTCATTAACGGATAACAATGGTCGTAAGTCTGACTTCCGTAACGTCGTGTTAGTGCTGACTACAAATATTGGTGCGGAATCAATTTCACGTGTGAGCATTGGTTTCATGGATCAAGATAACAGTAATGACAACCAAGACGCGATGAAAAAAGCCTTCTCTCCAGAGTTCCGTAACCGTTTAGATGGTGTCATTCAATTTAAAGCATTGCCAACAACCGTTATTGAAAGTGTGGTTGATAAGTTCTTAACAGAGCTTCAGGCACAGTTAGATGATAAGAAAGTGGTTCTTGAAGTTGATCAAGATGCACGCGAATGGATGGCCGAGCAAGGATATGATCGCTTGATGGGCGCGCGTCCAATGCAGCGTTTAATCCAAGAGCATTTGAAAAAACCGCTTGCTGAAATGATTTTGTTTGGTGAACTTGCGGAACATGGCGGCAATGTTGCTGTTTCAGTGAAGAAAGAAAATGGCAAAGCTGTGGGCTTAAAACTCGAAGTGTTTGAAGACCAAACCGCTGAACCTGCTTAAGTAATTTAATTAACGAAAAACCCGTGCTTGCACGGGTTTTTTATATTTATTCGACGCTAGATTTGGGTTTCTCAATGATGGACATACCATTAACAAAAGTGCTGACCACATTTGGTTTATTTGCACTGACAGCACTGATGGAAATTTTAGGCTGTTACTTCCCATATTTGATTTTAAATCAGCAAAAATCGCAGTGGTTATGGATTCCAACAGCGCTTGCATTGGCTGCATTTGTTTGGTTATTGACGTTGCATCCAGCAGCTTCGGGTCGTATCTATGCAGCCTATGGCGGAATCTACATTTTCTCTGCATTGCTGTGGTTGCGTTTTGTCGATCACGTAGTTCTAACACGTTGGGATATGCTAGGTGGCGTCATTGTGTTGGTGGGCGCAGCTGTGATTGTATTACAGCCTCAAGGTTTAATTCGTTAAGTTAAACAATGCAAAAGTTAAACCAAGAGCTGTAAGAAATTAGATATTTATTTAAATTTGCACTCTGTATTTTTAATGATAATTTCGTATTGATTGCTACCCGAGCTTAGATCCATTTCAATTTTATATGGATTAACACGTTGAAATTGATGCTCGAATAGTAATTCACAGTTTTGGAGTGAATTATGCTTGATGAGTTGCTTCACCTTATGTTCACCGACTGATTGTTCAAATTGCGCAAAATCAGGGGTAGTGATAATACCATCAATTTCAATCTTATCCGCTTCAATTTCCATTTTTTCCATCAACATATTCTGATCAACTTGATAGGGAAGAGTGCGTGAATCTTCATCACTAATGGCAGCCAGTATTTCGTTTAAACCTGTTTTATTTTTAATTTTAAAATTGCTATCTAAAATCTGATTTTTCACCAAGTATTGATCTAATTCACTTGGTTCACCAGCAAAGCTAAAAGTAGATAAGCTCAATCCAAGAGCCAATAAGCAAATATTTCTTAAACGCATAATCTTAATCACTTATAAAAGTTATGGTTTTATTAAAGCATGCAAAAACAAAAAAAGCACCCGAAGGTGCTTCATTTATCTAAGTAAAACCTTAGTCTTTTTTAAGATTTTCGTTAATTAAGAATTCAACAAGTGCTTTTTGTGCATGTAAGCGATTTTCAGCTTCATCCCAAACCACAGCATTTTTGTGGTCAAGCATATTTTCAGAAATTTCTTCGCCACGATGCGCAGGTAAGCAGTGCATAAATAGGCAGTCAGCGTGAGCAAGATCCATCAGGCGTTCATTCACTTGATAATCAGCAAACGCTTTTTCACGAATTTTTTGCTCTTCTTCTTGGCCCATACTTGCCCAAACATCTGTAACGATTAAATCTGCATTAACTGCAGCATCTTCGGCAGAATCAACAAGTTCCACACAGTGTGCAAATTCAGATAGAAATTCTGCTTTAGGTTCATAGCCCTTAGGTGCAGCGATTTTTAATTTAAAGCCCCACATATGAGCAGCTTCAATATATGAGTTACACATATTGTTGCCATCACCAATCCAAGCAACAGTTTTACCTTCAATAGAACCACGGTGTTCAACGAATGTTTGAACATCGGCAAGTAATTGGCAAGGGTGGTGATCATCTGTTAATGCATTGATGACAGGAACTTTTGAATAAGAAGCAAAACGTTCAACAATGTCATGACCAAAAGTACGAATCATCACAATATCAAGCATGCTTGAAATCACGCGTGCAGAATCTTCTACTGGCTCGCCACGCCCTAATTGAGAGTCGCGAGATGAAAGGAAAATTGCACTACCACCAAATTGGCTCATTCCTGCTTCAAACGATACACGTGTACGGGTGCTCGATTTCTCAAAAATCATGCCCATGACTTTACCAACGAAAGGTTGGAAAACTTCATTGTTATGCTGTTTGCGCTTGAGTTCGATACCGCGCTGTACAATTTGATTAAGTTCTAAAGTCGATAAATCGCGTAAAGTTAGAAAGTGACGTAGAGCCATTGTTACTCCACAATAATTGCTGAATCAAAAAACAAAACAACAATTAGTTGTTGGTTGGTTAGAGAAAAAGGAATCGATTAATATACTATAAGAGAGGTAAATTGCAAAAAATCTAGCGCTTTTGGTGACCGTCTAGGAAACGATCGACGCAATAACTGATGTAATTGATGGTTTCTTGATCATTTTCATCAATGGTGATGCCCATGAGAACGCGCCATTCTAAATTACGCAAAATTCCAAAATAAAATTGAGCCGAAAACAACGGGTTTTCACAATACAGCAAACCGTGTTGATGCGCTTGATTTAAAATTTCTGCAACGGTGTTCTGAATTTGTTTTGGGCCTTGCTCATGAATATAACGTGCTATTTCAGGATTACGTCCTGTTTGTTCTAAGACTAACCGCATAAATGCCGCATTTTCAGGCATCACGATATGCTGATGAAAGTCACTTAAAGTATTGATGAGATAAGCACGAATATCGGTGTCAGGGCTGACTGTAAATGGTAGGCAAATATCTTTGAAAAATAAGCAGCGACGATAGTCACAAATAGCCTTAAATAATCCGTCTTTATTACCAAAATATTTATAGATTGACGCTTTTGAACCACCTGCATGATTCACGATGTCATCTAGTGAAACTGCATCAAAACCACGTTTTAAAAAAAGCTCCGTAGCACTTTCTAAAAGCGCAACACATCGTTCATGTCCGCGCCGCGTTTGTGGCTGGTCATGCGTTAAAGGTTCGATGTGTATTAAATCTTGCATAAAATGATAATATTTAACAAAAAAAGAGCTGATTTGACGATAATTATAGCAAAAAATTCAGTACTTTTCTGCTTTGCTCATAAATAAGAGATCTTTGACTAAAGAATAACAACAGATAGGTGACAAGTGAAATATTTGACTAAAGTTTTAGAGTTAATATTCTACAAAGCCATAGAGTTGGAAAAAAATATGGATATACTCAAACTTCGAAAATTAAAGTAAATGCCGTGGAAAGGAATATGACACAACAAACGTCTGCAGGCTTAAGATTTAGACAAGCATTGGAAATCGAAAAACCATTACAAATCATTGGCACAGTAAATGCCTATGCAGCAATGATGGCAAAAGAAGTTGGCTATAAAGCCATATATTTATCTGGTGCAGGTGTTGCGAACTATTCATATGGTTTACCTGACTTAGGCATGACCAGTTTAGACAATGTTTTGGAAGATGTTCGTCGTATTACTGAACGTGTAGATACGCCATTACTCGTCGATATCGATACAGGTTGGGGCGGTGCATTTAATATTGCCCGCACTGTGAAGCAAATGATTGCTGCGGGTGCAGCAGCGGTTCATATCGAAGACCAAGTCGCGCAAAAACGCTGTGGACACCGTCCGAACAAAGAAATTGTGACGCAGCAGGAAATGGTTGACCGTATTAAAGCGGCTGTCGATGCAAAAACTGATTCAAACTTTGTAGTGATGGCACGTACAGATGCTTTGCAGAAAGAAGGTCTGCAAGCAGTGATTGACCGTGCATGTGCATGTGTAGAAGCCGGTGCTGATGCGATCTTTGCTGAAGCAATGACTGATATTACCATGTACAAAACTGTCTGCGATGCTGTTGGTGTCCCTGTACTGGCAAACATTACAGAGTTTGGTGATACCCCTTACTACACCAAAGAAGAACTAGGCGAGCAAGGCATTTCAATGGTGCTTTACCCATTATCACCAACACGTGCAATGCAAAAAGCGGCACTCGAAGTAATGCATGCGATCCGCAATGACGGTACACAAGTCAATGTACTGGATAAAATGCAGCAACGAAAAGAACTCTATCAATTCCTCGATTATCACACTTTTGAAAACACCTTAGATAAATTGTTCACTGAAGGAAAATAAAAAATGGCTGAAGGAAAAGTACTCACGGGCGCAGGACTGCGCGGACAAGTAGCTGGTAAAACTGCATTGTCAACTGTAGGCAAAAGTGGTGCGGGCTTAACCTATCGTGGTTATGACGTTCAAGATTTGGCAGAAAACTGTCAGTTTGAAGAAGTTGCGTATCTCATTTTCTTTGGTGAATTGCCAACAACAGAACAACTAGCAGCATACAAAGCCAAACTCAAATCATTGCGTCAATTGCCGCAAGCATTGAAAGAAGTATTAGAACGTATTCCTGCTGACTCACACCCAATGGACGTGATGCGTACAGGCGTTTCAATGCTCGGTAACCTTGAAACTGAAAAATCATTCGATGAACAACAAGATGTTGCAGACCGTATTTTGGCAACGCTACCTGCGATCATCTGCTACTGGTATCGCTTCAGTCATGATGGCGTACGTGTAGAAGAAAACACCGATGATGATTCAATCGGCGCTCAATTCTTACATTTACTTCGTGGCGAAAAACCAAATGAATTGCATGAGCAAGTGATGAACGTGTCACTGATTCTGTATGCAGAGCATGAGTTTAACGCTTCAACATTCACAGCGCGTGTATGTGCATCAACATTGTCAGATATGCATTCATGTATCACAGGTGCAATTGGTTCACTTCGTGGCCCATTACATGGCGGTGCAAATGAAGCAGCAATGGAAATGATTGAAAACTGGACGTCTCCAGAAGAAGCTGAGCGAGAAATGCTAGGCAAACTTGAGCGTAAAGAAAAGATCATGGGCTTTGGTCATGCGATTTACAAAGATAACGATCCACGTAATGGCATTATCAAGAAATGGTCTGAACGCCTAGCAAAAGATGTCGGTGATACTGTACTTTATCCTGTATCAGTGCGCTGTGAAGAAGTGATGTGGCGTGAGAAGAAATTATTCTGTAATGCTGATTTCTTCCATGCATCTGCATATCATTTCATGGATATTGCAACCAAGTTGTTCACGCCAATCTTTGTAATGTCACGTGTAACAGGTTGGGCTGCACACGTTATGGAACAACGTGCGGACAATCGTATTATTCGCCCAAGTGCGGACTATACAGGTCCGGAATTACGTAAAGTTGTGCCAATTGCAGAGCGTTCTGCAGCATAATTTTAAGTGTAATAAAAAAGCCTCAAAAGAGGCTTTTTTATTATTTGTTATTTAATTTAACAATCTATTTGGTTAGTAAAACTGGATCTTCAACGCTATATCCTGTTTCAAATGGAATCCCTAGATATTTAACAGTTACTAAATAAAAAGGCTTTTGCACTACACGATAAGTTTTAGAGATTTTTAAACCTTCTTTATAGGTCTCAGCCTTTTGTACAGCGCTTTTATACTGCGAATTTTTAACACGATATTGATAGGTCCATTTATCAATGGTTTCAATGGGGTCATACCATGATTTTGCAGTGCCATTCATGGTTGTTAATACCTGTATTCGAGCATTATTGTTATTTACTGGTGTTAATTTGACTAAACGTTTTTTTATTTTCGCGATTTCTTTATTAAACTGGGTGCTGTCTTGATCGTAATCAATCCGTTTTGTCTTTGGATTAATATACAAAGACTTCACTGTAATTAATTGCGTCGGTTTTTTGCTATCTAATTGATAATAATATAATTGTGGTAAACGACCACGACCATCTTCAAAATGACGCATTAAATAGATTTTTTGGTCTTTTTTATCAAAACCTAAAACCTCAATGGTTTGAGGGCCGCCTACCGTCGCGAAAGCAGAGCAGGACAGTAGGGTGCTAATTGCGAATGCATTGAAATGACGTAGCTGCATTTTCTTGTCCTGATAAGTAAATTCCTCAATACAGTATGCGATGCAAAATGATATTTAAATATGAAGATTATGTATGTTTTATTCTGCATTTAAGATGTCTAATACACTGTGAGCAACATTTTCAGTTAACTGCTCTAAGCGTTCTAAAGCCGTACCCAAAATAAAATAATGATAATTATAGATACGACCATCATGTAAAATTGAAATATAAAATGTTCCTTCGGGTTTTTCTACGGTTGCACTGCCACCGGGTTTGAGTAATCCAGTGCAGGCCACCACGAAGTCCGCATGTAAAAATAGTTGTTGTCCTTGCTCAGCCATCGCTTGAGTCACTTCTGCGGATTCGGCCGTAAATTTTTCTATTAGTAAAGGATCTACTTTTAAAATTTCACGCTTGATCGATGGATCATAGCTGACAAGACCACCTAACAAGATATCTGCACCACTATTCTTATAAATTGAAAATTGGCTACATAAATAACCAGAGCTCGCACTCTCGATAAATGCGATAGTCATGGATTTTTGTTCTAAAGCATCGCAACACAGTTTAAGCACGTGCTTACCCCAAAGTAGAATGGTGAATGATCATTAGTATTCTTAAAATTTTAGCATTGATTTCGCTCGTCTGTAATTTCACTAAAAGTCTAAGTTGGCACTGTGGGCGTTGAGGAATTCACAAAAATAGCGTGATTGTTTAGAAGCTGTACGAAAATATGAAATAAAGGTTTCTTCGGAAGGGAAACGATGTTAAAACTTAAAATAAAGAGCGTAACAAAAGTAGGTTTATTTCAATGAAAACGACTGTTAAATATGTAGTATTAAAAAGCCTAGACTATCAATTGGGCACGCCACTTTTTCAAGAAGAATTAGACGCAGATAGCCTGTATTTTGATCAAATTCCGGCTGTAATTCAGTATCAAAATCATCAATTCAAAGTGAAAAGTAAAGAGTTAAAGCGTGTTTATTTGGTGGAAGAAAATGAAGACATGCAAACCATTATTGTGAAAGTACTTGCCGTTTAATTTCGATCAATTTGTAGTATTAAAAATACAGTTCTCATTGAGTTGGGAGCTGTTTTTTTTGTATTTGACAGACTCAAATTTATATATAAATCTAGATTTAAATGAGATATGTATTTTTAATGACCACTTGATCGTGTCGTCTTCGCTATTCGACTAACAGCTATTTAATCCCCCAGATATTATTTAGTATAATTTATCTGTTTTTTCATGGGGGAAGAAATGATGGACTTATTTAAATTTCTAAAAAGCTTCAATACAACGGGTACTTATCTTTTAATTTCAACGATTTCGCTAGTATGCTTAGTTGTGTATTTCTATTTTATTAATCCAAAATGATCTAAATTGGTTACCAACATCTTTGGCTTTAAATAAAATGATTAGTAAATAAAACTACATAATTAAATTTTTTATCAAAAATATTAATATAAATTTAAAATAGAGCTAATGGTTTTAATTCATTTGTGTATGGGTAAAGCCAAAACGATAGCAAAGTTTTTCTATGCAAGATGTTATGAAAGAAGAAGCGCAACGTACGAAAAATTTTGGACGTAGGTTTGTTCATCTACGAATTATATTGCGGAATAAGACCTTACCGGTAGGTTTGTGCAACAAAGCCTTTAACGATATAAAAACTTTAATTTTTTAAAATTGTAACAAAAATAACTTTTAAGACTTTCAGGTTATGTATTTTAATTAAACTTAACAATAGTTTAGCTAGATATTTAAAATGGATAAAATTAATATCTTTAATTTACATTAACTTTTTATTTTTTGAACTATTTCGCACTTTTTAAATTTATACAATTTAGTTAGATTTATAGAACAACAATTCTTAATCGAGCAATAAAAATGCCCAATCTATATGATCATCATGTTTTAAGGCAGATCTATGATTTTATAGTCGAACGGGAAGGATTCGAAAAATTAACACCCTATAACCAAGCTATGGAGTTTTTCAAAGAACTTTCTCAAGGAGATCAATCGGACGTCATACAAACGGAGCCAAATATCCTTTATGGAAAATTTGGGAGCATATCTAAAATCAATCTTAGATTAGTACCCTTATTTCGAGAAAAGGATAAGTTCTTAAAATGGGCTTATAAGCAACTAAACTAACTAAATAACTTACTAAGTATTACTAAAAGGTATGAAATAACAAACTCAAACATTAGGAATAAAAAATGACTAACAATGCCAGTGGTATAGTGAAATGGTTCAATGAAGGTAAGGGATTTGGATTTATACAATCTGATAGTGGTGAAGATTTATTTGCACACTACAGTGAAATAAACATGAGCGGCTATAAAGCACTTAAAGAAGGCCAGCGTGTACAATTTGAAATTACTCAAGGAAAAAAAGGCCGACAAGCTAGCAATATCACAGTTATGTAAGGCAACTGTGTTGGGTTGCTAACCGCAGTTAATAAACATAAAAATTTAGCCGTAAAAATTTTTTTGAGCTTTGTGCACATGGGTACAAGATTCAAAATACTTATTACAATATTTTTCTTTAGTTTAATCGTTATTTGCTTTGTAGTTCATACGGAAAACAAGGAAATAAGGTTAAGTGAAATGAAACGATTGGTTAAATAATATTTATGTTATTAAATTTAAATAATTAATTTAATATATCAAGGGCCATTAAAATGTTACAACTTATAAAATGTATGATTAGTATACATAGTGAGATGGTTACACGAAAGTGCTTTGATGGAAATTTAATTTTTTTGTCAGAGTTGTTTAAAAGTAAAGAAATAACGACTCAAAATAATTTAAAGTTTCAGAAAATTCCGCTAGGAAGTAGCGGGATTCTTTTGGTGACTATATGATAGACAAAGTACAGGCAAAACACGACTTAGAAATTTACATAAAGTATTGCAATGATTATCACACAAATATTGGATAGCTAGCAGGAAGAGAATATAAAAATCACAAATATAAATAAAATTGAAATAATTTTAGGTGAATATTAATATATCTGATATAGTGTGTTTGATCGAATCCGTAAGCGGAACGGTAGTGTTTGAGTTGTTAACGGAATTGCGTATACCCTCCATTCTGATGTTCAAGCATCAAATTCAAACAGTTAACGCATAGCATGAATTCGCATCATGCCGATCAAGGGAAGCCTGCAGCTATCCGTGGGTTTTCCTTAAATTCTATTTTTAAGATATTAATTTAATTTTTTATCTTTCTTAAATTTCATAGCTACTGTAAATATCATAAGTTTAAATTTTTCTTAAGTGAACAATCTCCAAAATTAAAGTTGGTTTTATTTTTAATACTATTCTGTTTACAAAAGCTCATTATATGAGTCAATAAATGAACATATCTAACGGCTGGACTACTGCTTCAGCAACTAACGGCGATGAAATTCGTGTGAATATTATTCCGTTAAAAAAAATTCAAAGCAATTTGAATGGTAAAACTTTAGTTGAAGTTGCTAAACAAGTTGTCCTAGAGTCAGGACAAAAGTTAACTTTAAATATTGATGGTAAATCTTTTTATACTGAACTAAATAAACTATATAAATTGTATTTTTAAACATTCACTCTCAAACCTAAACAGTTTAGAGCTAAATTTTTTAATTAAATTATTTATAGATTAACTATTTATTTTCTTCATTTTTGAAGAACTCTAAATTAAATATTATTAAAGGAAATTATTATGTCAAATTTAACTACAGGTACTGTTAAGTGGTTTAACGATACTAAAGGCTTCGGTTTCATCGCGGCTGATAATGGCGAAGAAGTTTTTGCTCATTTTTCTCAAATCATTTCAGGTGGTTTTAAATCACTTGCTGAAGGTCAGCGTGTACAGTTTAGCGTATCAAAAGGTCAACGTGGTTTCCAAGCGAGTGAAATCATTGGGATTGATGGATAATACATGGATACTTTACTAAACAAAGTAATGTTAGATGTGGTTGATCAACATGGCGCTGTCTATACACTAGAAGCTATGTGCGAAAAGTCATCTGATGAGCCAAATAGTTTTGGGGATTGCGTCCGTTATCTAAATATAGATGATGAAATAATTAAGCCTAGCTTTGATATGCATTTCTACAGTGATAAAACTGGAAAAATATTTAAGTTATTTTAATTTTTACATGCAATTAAATTAACCTCCTCCGGGAGGTTTTTTATTGGGTGAAATATGGAGCCTGATGTATATAAAGCGCTAACCAAAAAGATACGTCCCAAAAAGAAACCACGCACCAGGCCTTTACCTAAAGCCAGTGAAAAATACTGAGAAGCATACGAGCGACTAAAAGAAATATTAGACCAAATGGAAATGAAATTTGAGGAATACTTTCATTTCAAAAGTACGAAACATTGGCTTTTTGATCTTCACCTTATTGAATACCGAGTGTTTATTGAAATTGCTGGTGGTCCGTGGTCGGGTGGTCGCAAGGGTAAACTAGCAACAAAGGCTTGGAGTATGGATCGTTACGATCATGCTGAAGAATTGGGGTATCGATTTCAGTGTGCCGCAGCAAGCGGCGTAAGAGATGAGGGTATGGCCCCTCGCTATCGGCTTGCAGGAGCAGGTAGCAAACCACCATAAGCGGCTTGGATCAAAAGTCCCGGTCGTGAGCGTTATGGAAAAGGCATCGTAGAGATGTCAGGTAAGAATTAGGAAGGCGAACAACAGTGAACTGCCGTTCAAGTGTCGAAAGTACTCAAATGACATCAAAACCGGGGATGGAAGTTACCCCGCGATTAGTTTGGCCGTTACCTGCTTACGGGCCATTCGGTGTCCGGCGTAGAGGCAGCGCGATCCTAATTCAGGCTCTTACGTTGAACTGCGGGAACCTTCGGTGGCGATGTCAAGCGAAAGGCACAAGCTCAAAAGGCAAGGCTGATAATAGCAATGCGTCACCAAGGGGCGGAGCAACTCGTAGTAGTGTTGAAGTTACTGTAATGGTAATGGAGCGAAGGGGTTGCATTATCCAGGTCTACGGATTTGTCAACTGTGCAAGCAGGAGGAGCAAAACTTTATGACCAAACCATTTAACATTCCTAAAGCGTTAATCTGGGAGGCATTTAAAAAAGTCAAAGAGAATGGTGGCGCTCCAGGCGTTGATCATGAATCTATTGAGCAATTCGAAAAGCATTTAAAGAACAACCTATACAAACTATGGAATCGACTTTGTTCTGGCAGTTATTTTCCACCGCCAGTTAAGGCTGTTCCGATTCCAAAGAAGTCAGGTGGCGTGCGTATACTAGGTATTCCAACAGTTGCAGATCGAGTCGCGCAAACAGCAGTTAAGCTCTTATTAGAGCCGAAAATTGATCCATTATTTCATCCAAACTCATATGGATATCGTCCGGGGCGTTCTGCCCATGATGCAATTGCGATAGTGAGGAGACGAAGTTGGGATTATGACTGGGTTGTGGAATTTGATATCAAAGGTCTCTTTGATAACATCGACCATGATTTACTAATGCGTGCACTCAAGAAACACTGTGAAATTCCATGGATTCTTTTATATGTGCAACGTTGGTTAAAAGCACCAATGCAACACATAAATGGCCATCTTTTAGAAAGGAATCGCGGCACACCACAAGGTGGTGTTGTGAGTCCTTTATTGGCGAATTTATTTATGCATTATGCTTTTGATATGTGGATTACGAAACATCTTCAAAGTGTACGGTTCTGCCGTTATGCAGATGATGGCGTAATTCATTGTCGGAGTTTATCTCAAGCCAAACTTGTTTTACAAAAGATCGATGCACGATTTCGTGAATGTGGTCTCGAATTGCATCCAGACAAGACAAAGATTGTTTATTGCCAAGATATTAATCGTCGTAAAGCATATCCCGATGTTCAATTTACTTTTCTCGGGTACACGTTTAGGCCCCGTAAGGCTGTGGACAAGTATAAAAGAGTTTATGTAAATTTCTCTCCTGCAGTCAGTCGTGATGCACTTAAAGCAATGCGACAGACTATTCGGAAATGGCATCTACATCTGATGTGTAATCGCGAATTAAGTGATTTATCTGCAATATTCAATCCAATTCTTCAAGGTTGGCAGCAATACTATGGTCGATTCCATGGTTCAGCAATGTCAGCGATCTGGCAACACATGAATGCTTATCTTATACGCTGGATGAGGCGTAAGTATAAAAACTTGGCCCGTCATAAAAGACGGGCTAGATATGCCTTAGGGCGACTTGCGCGTGATTTTCCAAATGCCTTTGTGCACTGGAAAATGGGATGTTTACCATCGGTTGGATAATGGGAGCCGGATGAGCTGAGAGGTTCATGTCCGGTTCTGCGAGGGGCTAAGGGTGAAATTCCCTTGGTCTACTCACCCAGATTTGAATTTGCAGATATCAATATGGGGCGGGCAAAGGCCTGGCTAAAAGCTTAAAAAAAACATGAGTTATCTTAAATTAGATATTTCAAAGCATATTGTTTCAGGATGTTAGATTACTTTAATTTTCTCATAATAACCGTTAGTTTGGGATTTCAACCTTAACAATTATGAGAAGAAAGTCATGAATAAAAATTTTGAATTACATGTTTTAAGCCAGATTTATGATTTTCTGATAGAGCGAACTGAACATTCACAGCAAGGTTTGCATAACAAGGTTCTGGAGTTTTTCAAAGAACTTAATTTAGGTAATGACAATGATTTTGAAATTGTTGATCCTAAAAAGATTGCGGGTAAATTTGGAGCAGTGAGTTTTATTCACTTAATCAATGTACCAAACTTTCATGATAAAGATAAATTTTTAAAATGGGCATACACGCAGTTGAATCGATAGTTCATATCAATATGCTTTAAAGGTATATTTTGAATACATATTTTGATTAAAGTGCTTTATAATTTACTGGCTCATATCAGCGCAAATGAATTGGGTGAAGCCTCACATGTATATGTGGGGCTTTTTTCATTCAATTTATGGAAAATGTGAATGATCAAATATTACAATCTTTATCTGATTATTACCTTAATATGAGGGATATTTATCACTTTTGTGTGTAATTGCAAAATAAAACAAGAACTTGATTCACATAGATCTAACAGTTGTATCCTCATATTTAAGGATTATTGGTTATATTGAATATGCTTGTTAATTAATCAATATTTACAGCAATTTCTAAACTGATAATTACTTAAAGGGAATATGAATGTCTAATTTAACAAACGGTACAGTGAAGTGGTTCAACGGTACAAAAGGTTTTGGATTTATTGCTTCCGATACTGGTGAAGAATTATTTGCACACTATAGTGAAGTACGAATCGATGGCTATAAAGTACTAGAGGAAGGTCAGCGTGTAATGTTTGAAATTACAAATGGCAAGAAAGGCAAGCAAGCCAGCAATATCCAAATTCTCTAAAAAAATATTTACTAAACATGTAATGACATGTCATGTCTTGACCCGTCAATAATTGACGGGTTTTTGTCATTAATTGCCATTAAGTTTTAATATTTAAATGCTTAATTTAATTAAATGAAAACTACATGATAAGAGCAATAAAAAATGGCCTTTACAAGACTACAAGTACTGATTGGCGGACTAATTATAAGTGTGTTGATTTCTTCTGTGTGGATTTACCATGAAAAGAAGAAACAACGACGGGAAGAAATTCAAAAAATCATCATCGAAGCTAGAGCAGGATTAAGTCACGCTCAATAATAGGAGCTAAACTTGGAATACTTTAGACCATTCCCTCCTTCAGATCTAATTGATCAGGCCGAGGAAGAAGACGCCATACGTCTTGCAGCAGCACAAGAATTATTGGCCTGGGTGAAAGATAATTATTTAAATGTAGGGATAACTTCATAATCTAGACAATCATTAATATACGAAAAACTTTATTTAAAGAATTTCTTATTATTTATCTCATCAATGATTTTCATAAATTTACACAGTAATCGTCATGCTTTGTTAGTGTAGAGTTTTAACAAATATATAGGCCTAAAGTATGAAAACGTTAGCCATTATAAGCGTGGTACTCGTATTGGGGCTGGTAGGTTGCCAGCAAAAAGACAGCAATGAAAATGAAGAGACGACAACACCTCATACATTAGATAAAGACTAACTTCCTCCAATGATTATTACAGCAGATATGAAAAAACCCTCATTAAGAGGGTTTTTTTGGATTAGGGTTTTAAGCTTCAATCCAATTATCTTTAACTTCTTGAGAGTCTTTAGTCAGTACAATTTTATTGTCTGTAATTTCACCAACCCATGAAACTGGAATTAAGTGGTGATGACCATCACCATGCTTAGTCAGTTTAATTTGATCCGAACCTTGCAAGTGGTCTACTTCACCAACTTTAGTCCCACATGAAGCAATTACATCTGCATGGCTCTTAATATTTTCAACATTAATAGTAGTCATTAGAATATTATCCTATTTCAATGTGAGTGAGCATTCAGCCTATCGTAAATAGACGCTGATATCAGGGATTGAAATAGAAGGGATACAAAGGATCTTATATTCTTACGTTCTTGGCCAGATAAATTACATTGTATTATTTAGAAATAAGTCCCCAAGAATGGGACTTATTAAATAACTTATTTATGCTGAGTCTTAATGAGATCTGATAAATCAAAACCGATAGATTTTGCATAATCTAGGTATTCGTCAACTGTGGCTTGGTTGGGGTTAGCAGTTCTGCTGAGCACCCAAAGATATTTTTTATTTGGTGACCCAACTAATGCAGTTTGATAGTCATCATCAATTTTTAAAACCCAATAATCACCACGGCCTACTGGCAACCAACGAATTGCTTTTGGTAAAAAGCTCACTTTAAGTTTCGAGTTTGCTGGCGCGTTCTGAACATATGCTTCACCTATTGATTGGTTAAGTTTGCCGTCCGCACTATAGCAACTATTATCTACTTTCACGTTACCATTTTCATTTAAAGAATATTTAGCAGTGACGTTGTAATCACATTTGTTCTGGAAATATAGCGGCTTACGTGCAATTTCATGCCATGTACCAAGATATTTATTTAAATCTACCTTTGATACTGCTTGGACTTCCGTAGTGTTTGCATTTGCAGTTGAGAGCATTGAACCAGCTATAAGTACTGCACCACCAGCTAAAAGGAGCTTACGGGTTTTTGAATTCATGTTATAAGCCTACTTTAATTTGAAAGTGAATTAATTACTATAAATTGCTTTTAAGGTCATTTTGTTTTTTTATGTATTAAGTATTTGATCTTTAATCATTGTTTAACTTTTCAAGTTTTATTAATCCTTTTACTACCATTTTTAACAGATAAATAATATTATTTATATAAGCCCAAAAACTAAGTGAAAAAATGCTTACATTAAGCAAAATTATAATTACTTTCTAAGAACTCACTTACTTCTAAAGCACTTCAAGAGAGTATTGAATAAGAAAATTAATTGACGAAATAAATAGTTTAGTAATGGTCTTAATTTGCTTTACTACTTAATATTGGATTATATATCTAAAAATATGATAACATGATCAAACTCTAAGCAATGGCTTTGAATGAGTCAGCCTTAAATTTTCAAACGAAAATGAAAATGCCAGCACTTTTCAATACAAGCCTGTTTCTTTCGCAAGTAGCGGATATCTCTTTGATCAATTTAGATCTGTCTTACAAATAAAACGGAATAGGGAAGGTATGTCTTCATTGAAACCGTCATGGTATTCCAATGTGAATCCAAATGTGTTTATTAGCACAGTTGTTATTATCGGCATTTTTATTGCCATTGTATTTTTAGCTCCCAATGCTTTTGATTTAATAACTAAACAACTGAATCAATGGGTTACAAACTCATTCAGTTGGTTCTATGTACTATCTGTAGCCATTTTTCTCTTAGTGCTTATTTATATTGCCTGTTCAAATATGGGTAAAATTAAACTTGGTTTAGACCATAGCCAGCCAAAGTTTAGTAATAGCTCTTGGTTCGCTATGCTATTTACAGCTGGTATGGGCATTGGCTTAATGTTCTTTGGTGTCGCGGAACCAGTGATGCACTATGTTTCACCTCCAACTGGTGAGCCTGAAACAATTCAATCAGCGCAGCAAGCCATGCGTGTAACATTCTTTCATTGGGGACTTCATGCTTGGGCAATTTACACAATTGTGGGCTTAGCTTTAGCTTACTTTGCATATAGACATAATCTACCACTAAAAATTCGCTCTGCTTTATATCCTCTTATTGGAAAGAAAATTTATGGTCCAATTGGTGATGGTGTAGATACCTTTGCAACGATCGGTACAGTATTTGGTGTCGCAACGACTTTAGGTTTTGGTGTAACCCAAATTAACTCTGGCTTAAATTATTTATTCGGAATTGAATATTCAACGACGACGCAGCTTATTTTAATTGTCATTGTTACAGCTATGGCATCTTTATCTGTATTTATAGGCTTAGACAAGGGTATTAAACGATTATCAGAGATTAATCTGGGCTTAGCTTTAGTGCTGTTGCTATTTGTATTTTTTGCTAGTTCAAGCATTTTTATATTGCAAACGACTATCCAAAACACGGGGCAATACATTTCAAATTTGTTCAATATGACCTTTAATTTATATGCCTACCAGTCTGATGGTTGGATCGGTGGTTGGACCATTATGTACTGGGCATGGTGGATTTCATGGTCACCATTTGTAGGTATGTTTATTGCGCGTGTGTCTGAAGGACGTACTATTCGTGAGTTTATTGTAGGTGTTTTACTTATTCCAACAGGCTTTACGCTGATCTGGATGGGAGTCATGGGGAATGCTGCACTCTATAGTATTTTAAACGAAGCGAACACCTCGCTGATTTCTGCAGTGCAACGAGATTCATCCGTTGCATTATTTGAATATTTAGGGACCTTGCCATTCTCAGGTGTGATGAGTTTTGTGGCGACCATTCTGGTCATGTTGTTTTTTGTGACATCGGCAGACTCTGGGGCTTTAGTTACAGACTATTTAACAGCAAAATCGGAAAACTCTCCAACTTGGCAACGATTGTTTTGGACAACGTTAATGGCAGTGCTTGCGATTGTTTTGTTGTTCGCTGGAGGTTTAGGTGCTTTGCAATCAGCGACTATGTTGAGTGCATTACCATTTACTTTTGTAATGCTTTTAATTTGCTGGGGGCTAGTCAAGGCTCTACATTTAGATGCAACCAAGATGCAAGCATTACAGGATGCACGTATTACACCTAGAGCAATTCATAATCCAAGAAGTTGGCAGCAACGTTTAGGATTGATTATGCATTATCCGCATACACGTGAAGAAGTTGAACAGTATATTGATACAACGGTAAGCCAGGCATTTTCAAATCTACAAAAAGAGTTTAAGCGTCGTCATTTAGATGTGACGGTAAACACGGTAGATGATGGCTTGCAGCTACGTGTAAACCATCAAGATGAGATTAACTTTATCTACCAAGTGGTTGTTCAAGAAAAAAATACACCAAGTTTTATGACTGATTCAGATGAAATTACACAAGATTACCAAGCTGAAGTGTTTTTGAGGGAAGGTGGTCAAAATTATGACATCATCGAATGGACGCAAGAAGATATTTTGCAAGATGTTATTGATCAATACGAACGTCATCTACATTTTTTAAATCTAGTTAGAACCAAGAACCAATAGATAAAAAACCGCCCAAAAGGGCGGTTTTTTTATTCATAGTTAAATTAGGCCGGTATAGAAGCAACCTTATCTTCACGGTCCCAATAACGGTGATTCTGTATCGCTGTTTTAAATTGATCACTGACATCTTTGAAACTTTGTGAAGTGAAAAGCGCAGCATCTTGAGTCAGATTAAGCTCTTTAATTAAAGCCTCTTTATCACCTAATAGTACTATAGGTTTAAGATGCTTAAATGTTTCTAAAACATAGTGTTTAGCTACACCATCATTCAAGAACTCATCTAAATTATTACCATCAATAACAACGACAGCATCGTAGGTGACTGAAGGTTCGCCATTCTGACGTCCATCAACTGCAATTTCTTTACCATCGTTAGATTTCACCGGCGCTGCATTAGGGGCTAAAACTTCAACTACAGCGCTTTCTGATTCGCCCCAAGTTTTGATTGCATCGATAGATGAAGCATTTGCACCGTTGTGTACCAGTAGTGCAATTTTACGTTGCTTAATATCAGATGCAGGGTATGCCAATGTACTTAAGTGATCAGATTTAGCGACGGCAGCTTTCTTAACCGATTTACTTTGCTTAGTCGGAGCAGCTAACCCTAATTCATTTGCAACAAATTTCGCTAAATCCAAATCAATATTTGCAAGCAACTCATTTACAACTCGTTCCCTAATTTCAACAGCTTTCACTTTTGAGAGTTCAAATGCATAGGCATCCTTTATATGCTGTTGTTCATGCTTAGCAAGACTTTGGTAATGCATGGTCGCTTGCGAGAAATGATCTGCGAAGCTTTCTGGTCTGATTCTTAACTTGCTGCCTTGGATTTGTTCAGGATGGGTTCGAAATGCATGAGGATCATTATTAGATTCTCTAGGCCAATTTTCATCTACAGAGTTAGGCTCATAATTCGCTTTACCTTTATAGACTTCATGGTTTGCATAGCCGCCACGTCGATTGGTATGGAAAGGGCAGACCGGTTTATTAATTGGAATTTGATTAAAGTTTGCTGTTCCTAAGCGGTGCAGATGCGTATCTGTATAGCTGAACAAACGACCTTGTAATAAAGGATCATTACTAAAATCAATTCCTGAAACAATATTGGCTGGACTGAAAGCAACTTGCTCTGTTTCAGCAAAGAAATCATCTGTATTTCGATTTAGAGTAAATTTACCTAGTGGAGTAATAGGTACGAGCTCTTCAGGTACCAATTTTGTAGCATCCAACACATCAAAGTCCCATTGAGCCGCTTCTTCTTCAGTAAAGATCTGTGCCCCTAATTCCCACTCAGGATAATTGCCACGTTCAATGGCATCCCATAGATCGCGACGATGGAAGTCAGGATCTTTACCATTAAGCTTTAAGGCCTCATCCCAAACGACTTGGGCAACACCTTGTTTCGGTGTCCAGTGGAATTTAACCAAATGCGCCTGATTATCTTTGTTAATTAATCTGAAGGTATGTACACCAAAACCTTGAATCGATCGTAAATTTCTAGGAATAGCACGATCTGACATCACCCAGGTTGTCATATGAGAGGCTTCGGTATTTAAAGAAATAAAATCCCAAAAGGTATCATGCGCAGATTGACCAGTAGGAACTTCGTTCGGATCTTCAGGCTTCACTGCGTGGACAAAGTCAGGGAACTTGATTGCGTCCTGAATAAAAAATACAGGAATGTTATTACCGACTAAATCGTAGTTTCCATCTTCGGTATAAAATTTGATGGAAAATCCGCGTACATCACGGACTACATCAGCTGAGCCGCGCCCGCCTTGTACTGTAGAAATTCTGACAAAGATTGGTGTTGGATTTTGAGTATTAGTCAAAAATTTAGCCTTAGTCCATTTTTCGTTGCCTTCATAAGCTTCAAAATAACCATGCGCTCCAACACCACGAGCATGCACAACACGCTCAGGGATACGTTCACGGTCAAAGTGAATTAACTTATCTCGTAAGAGAAAATCTTCTAACAGAGTAGGACCAGTCTGATTTATTTTTAAACTGTTTTGATTGTCAGCTACAGGTACACCCAAAGATGAGGTCAGTGTTTTACCTTTAGGGTCTACATATGCCTCTTTTTCAAACTGATCAATTTTAGGATTATTTGATTTTTTCATGAGCTACATCCCTTTGTCTGATGTTATTTAGTACATGTGCTAGATAAGGTTTTGCTATTGCATAAAGCTAATATAGACAATAAAGATGCTTGGCAAAATTAGAGTAAAAAATTGTCTATTTTATGTTCAATCTGATGGTTGATTGGAGCTACTTTCACAATAAAAAGCAGATTCAGCCCAGCGGTCACATTTGCAGCGGGGGCACTGAGCATTTAGAGAACTAATAAATTGTGTTTGACCACACAGCATGCACGAATAGTATTTTTTGGAATCAAAACGCTGTGCTTTTTGGTAGTGATCAGGAAAAATTGGTAGTCCCCATTTAATATTATCCTTGGCATAAGGGATTACACTTAGACACCCATCTGTTTCAAGTAAGGCTGATTTGACTTGCCCTAAGTGTTCTATTTTGTTTTGCCTTAACTCAGCAAAAAATTCGTCATATGAATACTTTTCCTGTTTGATATCTTCAACAATCAATAAGCCATCTTTGACGATATACATTGGCCTACCTTCTAACATGGTTTCAAATGAATCTGATTTCATGATGAGGTATGTAGTTAATCTATAGAGAAGAATAATGACTGCAAATACTATGAGTGCTTGAATGATGGGGATATCATCATTAAACATGGGATCGCCTGCTGCAGATCCCAAACTTAAAATAATAGCTAACTCAAATACTGAAAGTTGCCTGACACCTCTTTTCCCTGAAAATCTTAAAAAAATAATAATTAAGATAAACATAATGATGCATCGGAAAATAATTTCCAATGCAAAGTTAAAAGAGGTGTCATGCAGAATTATTTTTATGAAGTCCATATTTGATACAATTTATTAATTCTAGTTTTACATACATACAGGGTTAAATTTTATCCCAAGCATCCTTAATCGCATGCTTAGCATGTTCCCATTTCAAGCGAGAATCTGCTTTAAACTCTTCCCATTTGGTTTGTAAATCCGGCTCAGAATCTTCGAAACGCGCATTTTCACCGTACAAATGACGTTCGCGCTCACCAAGCTCATAAGCTGACCTTAGATCACGGTCATAATCTATATCTGGCACTTCGCGTTGCAGATCCCCATAGTACGGTCTATTGGAGTAATCCGTGCGCCAGTCATGATGTATTGGATGTTCATTTTGATGGTCGTTCATAGTAATAACTCCGATAAATTATTTAATAAATTGCAAAAGTAGCGATCCCTGAGCTACTTCTGCAAATAAAAATTAATGTTGTTACTTTGACTATTGGTCTTGCAGATCATTCTGCTGACGCTGTTGATCAGACTGTTGGTTTTGTTGATGTTGGGGTTGCTGCTGCTGTTGCTGACCATTCTGCTGGCGCTGCTGATCAGATTGTTGGTTTTGTTGATGTTGGGGTTGCTGCTGTTGTTGCTGATCATTCTGCTGACGTTGTTGATCAGACTGCTGATTTTGTTGGTTTTGAGGTTTTTGAGTATCGCCACGTTGGTGCTGTAAGCGAGTATCATCATTTTGATCTTGGTTATAATTAGACATAATACTGTTCCTTTAAAGATTAATTAGATAATCTACTCAATTACAGTAGATCATTTATTATTAACATGAATATTGCTAATATGATTATTAAAGATGTTACATAATCTTTATTAAGTTTCAATTTTTTTAAAAGTAAAACTTTGGGGACTGTTTTATATACATAAATAGTCATTTTTTAATTACATGAAACTAACAATAATAATTTTTCAATATTTTAGTGAGTGACTTACATAGAGCTTTATATAGTATTTTTAATTTTTTGATAGGCTTACCTTTAGTTAAAATTTTGAAATTATAAAATCTTTTCTTGAAGTAAATGCAATAGAAAAAAGTACCTACAGGTTTCTTTTTGTTTTCGGATCCTCCGCGCTTTAAAAGTCCAGTGCAAGATATATAAATATCTGATTTAAATAATTTTTTCCCATTTATAATCATTTGAGTGGTTACTTCTGGGGATTCAGCAGTATATTTATCTATAAGTGATTGTTTTATATTTAAAATACGCTTCTTGAATAGTAAGTCATAACTAACAATAAAACCATCCAGAAGTATTCCAGAGTTTTTATCTTGTGAAATTCTATATGCTAAATAACCTGCACTCGCACTTTCAAATAGCGTTATCGATAGGGATTTTTTAGAAATAAAGTCAAAAATTGATTTCATATAAATTATCCTATGAATATTTTATAAAAGAATCATAATTGATATTTAAATATGAATATGTGAATTAAGTCACATCAAAAAAATGTTACTTTTTAAAAACTTGTTAAAAATTATGCTAAAGGTGTGTTTTATATATTAAAATTTTTAAAATATTACATTGCGTTAAATTTTATTAAAAAAAATTAACAAATACTACTTATTTTCTGAACTATGGTTAAGAAGAATCATTTACCGCGTGAGAATTATAATGCCTACAGCAGTAAAAGAAAGAATCTTAAATTTAATAACCAAAGATCATCAGAAATATTTCGAAATTGTTGAGTTCTTCTTAGATGCTTCAATACCTAATTCTGCCAAAGAATTAAAGGCATTTAAGGTTTTAGAGAATGAAATTATAACTCTCGAACACATTGATGAGATGCCAAATGAGATAGACCATCTTGTCGATTGGATTCATCATAATAACCGTACACAGTGTGAATATTATAAAGAATATCTAGATAGAAGAAAGCAAGGTGGAGGAAGAGAGTATTTTTCATCAGTTAGTAAAGCTTATGAGTTTTTATACAAGGTTGCACCCACAAAAAAAGTGGATGGTTCATGGCTATATAGCTTTACTCAGTATTGGAATGATCCAGTATTTAGAGATTTTATTCAGATATATTTAGAGGAACTTGGTCTCGGTTCAGAAAAAGCCAATCACGTGAGAATGTACGACAACCTACTACTGGCACATGGTTTGAATCAACTATCTTTAAACTTATCTGATGCCTATTACCATCAGGCAGCAATACAGCTTGCGCTTGCATATGCACCTTCAGAGTTTATACCAGAGATAGCAGGTTTTAATTTAGGCTATGAACAACTTCCTTTACATTTGCTAATTAGCAATTACGAGTTAAAAGAACTTGGAATTGATGCACACTATTTTAATGTTCATATCACGATAGATAATTTTGATAATGGGCATGCGCACCTTGCGACCAATGCCATTAAAAAACTTTCTACAAGGTACAGATCTAAAGAAGAGTTCATTCGTAAACTCAAAATCGGCTATCTCCTAAATAACAAAGGAATGAGTTCAGTTCAGATAATTAAAAATTTAAGCACTGAAAAGATGGTGCTAGAAATATTTAAGAAAAAGGCGATCGTTGGTAAACACATGCATAGCAATAAGTGCATGTTTAATAATAAAACAACGAATGAATGGCTGTCTGAAGATGATAGTGTTGAAGAGTTTATTTTTGAGCTTGTACGTATGGGCTGGATAAAATTGAATCGACCACCTGAAGAGAGTAGATTTTGGCAGATGATTCACGACGAAGATGGTAAAATGTTTGGAGTGTTTAATGCTGTTGAAAAAACTTTTATTTATGACTGGATTGCAGGTAAATCAGTAGATTCCAAACAAAATCAAGTGAATAATGAGTTTGTGAAAAACTTCCTAGAGACCAATTCATTTAATTATTTAGCCAACCATGAAATAGCTGAGCTTAAGAAACAATTTGATGGAAGTACGAATACAGGATATAAGATCAACAAACTTCTAAAGTATTTAGCACCTCATATGCATCATCAAGAAATTGGTTTATGGAGTACCCAGCGTAACGTAGAGAGTTTATTTCCATCTCTAGCCCGCCAATAAAATAAATACTCCAAAAGATTTATAACTTTCATCGTCAAAAATAACCGCCTTCGGGCGGTTTTTCTTTTATGCGAAAAACAGTGATAAAATAGTGAAAATTAATGAGTTTTTAAAGCAGTCTACAAAAAATCAAAAAAAATATTTTTTTGCAATTTGTAGACTCATTTGTAGACTGTTGAGCTACAAATACAGCCAAATGAGTGCAATCTTATATAACCATTAACTTATTTAAGTGTTTGAAAATACAAGTGAATATAACCAAATGCAATCAATTCCAATCCAAACAAAACTAGGTGGATTCTACTTTTTCTATTATTCAATAGTGGGTACATTCATGCCGTATTGGAGTTTGTATTTAGAGGATCAAGGGTTTAATTATCAAGAAATAGGGGTTTTATCTTCGATTGCAATTGTGACACGTTTTTTTGCCCCATTTATTTGGGGTTGGATTGCAGATAAATCCGGCAAGCGCATGCTTTTAGTCCGAATAGCAACATGGATGGAAGCCTGTATTTGGTTTCTGATTTTTATAATTCCCAACAGTTTTCAGTCTGTTGCATTACTCATGCTGGTTTTTAGTTTCTTTCAAAATGCTATATTGGCTCAGTTTGAAGGAGTAACTTTATTTTGGTTAGCTGAGCGGCGTGCAGAACTTTATGGAAAAGTCAGAAAATGGGGATCAGTTGGCTTCATTGTTGGGGTATTTGGAATAGGGGCTTTGCTAGAAATAATACCTGTTTCAATGCTACCTATCATGTTGTTATGCATTGCATTTCTCGCATTTATTTGGTCATTTACGATTAAAGAGCCCGCTACTGCACCATCTTCACAGAAAAAACTTGAACCACTTTGGCCTATCTTAAAACGACCAGCTGTAGCGAGTTTTTTTATCATTGAATTTTTTCTGCTCTTTTCGCATGCACCGTTTTATAGTTTTTATAGCAATTACCTTAAGCAGGCTGATTTTTTGACGAGCCAAATCGGTTTTTTATGGTCTGTAGGAGTCATTGCAGAAATCATTATGTTTGCCTATGCCAATGTCTTTTTTAATCGATATTCTTGGCGTAACTTAGTGCTCATTTGTTTGGGGCTAACAGGGATGCGATGGTTGATTGTAGGCTTATATCCGACGGTGTTTATCACTCAATTTGCTGCGCAAACGATTCATGCCTTTAGTTTTGGATTATTCCACTTAATCGCTATGCGAATCATTTTTCAAAATTTTACCGCAAGTCAACAAGGGCGTGGTCAAGCGCTATACAGTACCATGTGGGGCTTAGGTGTTGCGAGTGGCAGTATTTTAGCAGGTCGATATTGGGACATGCTTTCGGGACCCGTTATTTTTATGATCGCAGGACTCGCGGTTATACCTGCCATGTTTTTGGTCGTGGGCTTGCCTAAAACGAACCAAAAGCCAGCTTGAAACAATTCAGTATATTGAAAAGTCTCAATGGACTAAAATCACTTGATTACGGCCGAGTTCTTTAGCTTGATATAATGCCTGATCGGCTTGATTAATCATACTTTGCAAACTTGGAGCATTGGGCAAAGACTGATGAATCAGACCAATACTCACCGTAATATAAATCGTATTTTGTTCATCAATGATGATAGGCGTAGTTTCAACGACTTTTCGGATGCGTTCAGCAATACCTTGAGCATCAGTTGCAGCAATGTTCGTGAGTAATACACTAAACTCTTCTCCCCCAATTCGTGCAAATAAATCAGTTTCACGTAAATTCTTACGCACAATACTCGAAAATTCTTGTAAAACTTGGTCACCGACATAATGCCCATATTGATCATTTAATTTTTTAAAATGATCAATATCTATCATGATAATGGAAAAGTTAAGCTGAATTTGGTTTTGTAGGTAAAGTTCACCTTGCTCGAAAAAATATCGACGATTCATCGCATGAGTCAAACTATCATGATTTGCAAGGTATAAAACCTCTTTATAAAGTTCGTGTCGATTTCGGCTAATAATACAAAGAATCAACGGCGAGAGAATCAGCATGGCTAGGCCTATACGAACTGAAATTGCTGTCGATAAATAGGCAAGCGAAGAATCGTGTAAATAGAACGCATTTAAATTGTAATAGGTCGCTAAAATTACCACTGCATTAATTAGGGATAAGGTAAATAATCGATAGGTTAATGCTGCCCAAATTAGAGCCGCTAAAGGGTAGAGAATTGCCCCTGGACCTGCAGAAACGGCTGTTAAAAATACACAGAAGACAACTGCAATTGCCGGAAATATTTTATTGATCTGAAAGCTTTGATGACGTCGATCTTTGAAATAAAGTTTAAGATCGGCCAGTTTAGGAAAAGACAGAATAAGCGGTAATATAATCAGCGCATTCAATATTTCGGTAATCCACCACATACCAAAATCAATCGACAATCGATCGGTCGACATAAACGTATTGGGAATATAAGGCACGGTGAAAATAGCAAAGAGAGCACCCGCAAGGCATCCACCGCAGGCGATGATGACAATCATGGTCAGAAAGGTGAAACCTTTATTATAGTTTTGATAGTTCACCTGAAAATATCGCATAAAAAATAGCGATACCATGCTGTTGGTTAAATTTGAAAAAGTGAGAAATAAAGTGAGTTGGAAATAATTGCCCGTCACTAAATCTGCGAGCATATAACCGGTAAATGCACCTAACCATCCTCCCAGATTACTCAGTTTAGGGAACCTTAAGAATAATGCTAACAATACTGCATTCGCAGGCCAAAAAATCGCTAAATAGCTTAATGGGCGGGTGAAAATACCGATTAAGCAGCAGCAAAGAATAACTGCAGCGACTATTACAAAAGCCATGCTGTGGCGTGCATTAAGCGGAGCAAGACTATTCGAATGCAGTTTCATTAGCTTATGTAAGCCTAGGTTAAATATGGGAGAATTCGTTTTTTTTTTCGTATATTAAACGATAAAAAAGATTTTATATTATTTTATTGTAAATAGTGTGATTTGTTTGGCATTTAGCTGATTTGTAGTTTCGTTAACCGAGATTGATTTTTTGGATAAATAGGAAAAATGATTGTTATGAAAATGTGATAAACCGCGGATTTGTAAAAAAATGTGTTACTTTAAGAGCATGATTTATATGACTGATTAAATGTATGAAAATAGCATATCTTACAGTTTTACTCATGTTGAGTTCATCGTTGGTGATGGCGGCAGATAATAAGAATACAACTCAAAATTCAGAGGCTAAAAATCAAGTTGAAGCGGTGAATAGCTTTAGGGTGACAACACGTTCTGAATTGGTCGGCTTATGGGGTATGGAAATTCCGACCAATAAAAAGTGCGTTGAATATTATAATTTTAAGAGCAATAATGATGTTGTGATCAAAAGCGGTGAAGAGTGGTCATCTGGAGTATATGACTATCAACCTGCGCAAGATCCGAATGTGCAAATTCCAGCACTGATTTTACAAGTGAAATATGACAATAATCAGATGGATTGTTCGGGCAATATTCAAGATCAAACCGGCGAAATTTCACAGTACTTTGTAAAGTGGAAAAGTCCATCGGTTATTAATTTCTGTGCCAATGATCAGGCTCAGCAGTGTTTTGCGACATTGCGTCGAGTTTTGCCTTAAGCATGACTATAGATCTTTCTTATGAAAATAAAAAACCACTCATTTGAGTGGTTTTTTTGACGCTGAAGATTTATTTATCTTCATGTCCTTCGACTTTCTTTAATAGATGTTTTTCAAGATAGTGAATATCCATAGCTTGTTCGCAGAAATTTTTATCTTGAAGAATCAAATCTTTATGTAGCGGAATATTGGTTTTCACGCCAGTTAAGATAATCTCTTCTAGAGCTTGTTTCATGCGCGCAATAGAGGTTTCACGATCTTTACCATGCGCAATGAGTTTTGCAATCATTGAATCATAGTATGGCGGGATACTATATCCTTGATAGATATGAGAATCTAGTCGGATACCTGCGCCGCCCGGTGCATAGAAATGATCGATTTTGCCCGGTGAAGGCATAAATGTAGATGGATCTTCTGCATTAATACGACATTCAATCGCATGACCTTTAAGTTGAATATCTTCTTGTTGAAGATCCAAACCTAAGCCAGCAGCAATGCGTAATTGTTGCTCGATAATATCTACGCCAGTCACTTGCTCAGTAACAGGATGTTCTACTTGTACACGAGTATTCATTTCAATAAAGAAGAATTCACCTTCTTCAAATAAGAACTCAAATGTACCAGCACCACGGTATTGCATTAATTTACAAGCATTTACACATGCTTCAAGAATATGCGCACGTGCTTCTTCAGGTAAACCCGGTGCAGGCGCTTCTTCAAGCACTTTTTGATGGCGACGTTGCAATGAACAGTCACGATCATAAAGGTGAATTGCATGGCCATTACCATCTGCAAGAACTTGCACTTCGACATGGCGTGGCTTTTGAAGGAAACGTTCCATATAAACGGTGTCGTCACCAAACCACATTTCCGCATCACGTTGAGCAGCTTGTACAGATTCGAGTAGCGTGTCTACACGTTCAACGATACGCATACCACGACCACCACCACCTGAGGCAGCTTTTACAATCAATGGAAAGCCAATTTCTTTGGCTTCTGCCAATGCATTGTGAATCGTTACAGCATGGTCACAACCCGGAACAGTCGGTACGCCGGCTTTTTTCATGGCAATAATGGCAGAAACTTTGTTCCCCATTAAGCGAATGTGTTCAGGACGCGGGCCGATAAAGATAAAACCTGAGTTTTCTACAATTTCAGCAAACTCAGCATTTTCAGATAAAAAACCATAACCTGGATGGATGGCATCTGCACCGGTGATTTCAGCCGCTGTAATAATGGCAGGAATATTAAGATAACTTTCGCTGCTGGCACCTGGTCCAATGCACACAGCTTCGTCACAGAAGCGTAAGTGCATTAGGTCTTTGTCGGCATCGGAATAAATCCCTACGGTTTTAATTCCTAAAGTTTTGCAAGCGCGTGTGATGCGGAGCGCAATCTCACCACGGTTTGCAATTAAAACTTTTTGCAACATTGTGATTCCCCGTGGTCTTAAGCGCGATAGCGGAATAATGGTTGACCGAATTGGATCACTTCGCCATTTTTAACCAAAATTTCTTCAATCACACCGCTTTGAGTTGCTTCAATTGGGTTCATGATTTTCATTGCTTCGATGATACCGAGTGTTTCACCAGCAGATACAGTTTGACCAACTTTAACAAATGGTGCTTCACCTGGATTTGGCGCAGCATAGAACACACCAACCATAGGAGACGGCTCAACAGCACCACGTGGTGAACGAGGTGCAGCAGGCGCAGCGGCAGGCGCAGCCATAGCAGGCGCAGCGGCAGCAACTACTGGATTGCGACGAGTTAGAGCAATCGATTGATCGCCTTCTTTAACTTCAATCGCCTGTAAGTCAGATTCAATCATCAAATCGATGAGTTTCTTGATTTTACGGATATCCATGAACAGTATTCCTAATTAAGATTGAGAAGTTGGTTGAATTTTTTCGATGGCGAAGTCTAGTGCTGCGGCATAACCTTTTGCACCTAAACCACAAATAACGCCAACGGCTTTATCAGATAGATAGGAGTGATGTCTAAATGCTTCGCGAGCGTGGACATTTGATAGATGTACTTCGATAAACGGAATGGCTACACCTAGAAGGGCATCACGCACAGCAACCGAAGTATGTGTTAGGGCTGCTGGGTTAATAATGATAAATTGAACGCCTTCTTGTTGCGCTTGATGAATTCGGTCGACGACAGCGCCTTCCCAATTACTTTGGAAAGTGTCGAGAGAAATGGAAGCGTTTTGAGCCTGTGAAATCAGTTTTTGGTTGATATCTTCAAGTGTCAGATAGCCATAAACTTCGGGTTCACGTTTTCCCAGTAAGTTGAGATTCGGTCCATGAATGACCAAAATGGTCGAGCTCATTCAGCCTGCTCCAATAAAAAGTTGCAAATTTACTTTGCAAGATACCTGCAAAGTTTGCTCATTATGGCATAAAATTCCACATTTTTTTTATAATTTCTTTGAATTGACGTGAAAAGCATGTGCCGAGAATGTGCTATATAATGCGAACTTTGCAGAGAATTGGCAATGTTAAAAGATTACATTTTTATCATTATATTGTAGGACATCATTTTAAACCCAATTGGCTAAAACTGTTGATATCTTTTGTGTAAACTTGCTTTATCGTGGTGCATTCGTGTAGCAATAACCAGTACAAATGATTTGAAAGGTGAGATGGCTTGTATATTTGTCTTATAGATCGTCAGTTGAACTGCCTACGCATGCATAGTCGTAAAGATAGTATTTATTCAGCGCATTAAAAATTCTAAGGTTTAATTTATTTCACGCGTAAAGGAATCTAAATTGTTCTCAGTTTTCAATCGAGTTATTTGAAAGAATAAAGCAGCTTTGTGTGCTAAGTATATAAAAATTAAAAGATAGTTACTTTTTTTATGGTTTATAAAGCATATTTCTAGGCCAATGAAATGTTTTTCATAGATGATAGGGCTCAAGCTAGATATTTTGTTTGCCTTAGCGAATTAAATATTCTGTGGGAGCATTTCCTTATAAGTAGGCAGCTTTAGATATGATGAACATTTATTGCCTAGCTAAGTCATACTTTATAGACCTATATATAAGCGTATTAACCATCTTGTGTATTTTCTAGTCAATGTTTTGAATGTATAAAGCGTGCAAGGCATTGACGATTTCTTTCATAAATCATGCAAGTTTGGAAAATTGGGTATTTGTCCAAATTTGTACAGGTATTGGCAAAAGTTAAATCTGTGGTGGTAAAGAAGCTTGCTGTTTGCATACTGATTCTATTTTTTATTCGTCTATTTCTGTGTTTGAACGGTATATGTCTTGAATTAAGTTTCCTTTATTCCTGTTTATATCTTTACATGGAATCTACTGCATTGAGTCTTTTGCTATAAATGAATTAATAAAACAAGGCACGAATGCTTTCGCACGGAAAAAATTTATCTATATACGTGTAATTCACGGTAGAATGCCCGAAACCTATATGGCCTGAGAACAAACATGGCAAAACATACGCAAAATTCATCACCTTTGGCAGAATTGATTGCAGAACAAAAGCTTTTATGTGAAGAAGTGGGTTCTGCATATGTAGAAGTGCAGGGCGATGATGTAATTGCGGTGGCGGTTCATACCTTAAATAAAGATCCAATTGTTGGTATTCGTAAGCCTGCAGAAGGTGATGAAAATGTCAGTTGGTATATTTATGGCGGTGAGCTTGAAGGCGCAGATAACTTTGAAACAATGACTGTGCGTAAACTGCAAGATGTCGTGCCTGAAGTGCTACCGTATTTAGCTTTGGATGTAGGCTATCGTTTTATGATCGATGCTGATGATTATGAAGATGTCTGGAAAGAAGGTGATGAGGCCTAATTTATGCATTCTCCATTGATGTATAAACTTTATGTCTTTATTTTCTCTGTGTTTACTGCTTCTGTAATACATGCAAATGTGAATGAAACGGTTACGCCACAACTGACTCAAGCTGAATATAATGCTCAGATAAAAGCGTATACTGAGCAAATTAATTCAACCAAAGCTATTTTGGATGATCCTGCATCTACAGCAACGGGTCAGCAGCAAACTCAAGCTTTTTGTTTAAGATTGAATGCATATCGACAGATTTTAGAAATTTCTCAGCAAAACTCAGCTCTTGAAATGGCCAATCTAATGCGAGTGGCTTCACAACATTATTTACTACAACAGCAACAGAGTATGCAGTCATCTGGCTTAAACGAAAGTGCATTTTGTTCGAGTCCTACAAAATAAATTGAAACGTAAATTTTTTCTACTATTTTTAAAACTCTAGCCTCACTTTCTTTCATTTTGTTCTATTTTTCAAAATTCTAAATAATCTAATATTTCAAAATTATTACAGCATTATTCACTATAAGTGCAGTTTCTAATAATATTAGAAATTGAAAATGCAGATTGTCAGGAAATGATATGAAATATGCTTAAAATGATAAGTCCATCACATTATTATGATCAAGTTAGAACGATTTATCTGCAACAAACATCCCTGGTCCTGTTGCATAGGTCAGTCCTAATACATCAACTTGTTGATGTCGTTCTCTTTTAGCCACTGAATAAGTGGCTATTTTTTTTTGAAAAATTAAATGCTTAATCAGATTATAAATCGAATTTGGATAAAATTTAAATTTTTCATGATGTGGCATCCCCATACATTGACTCATATGTGCAGTTTGGTTCGAGGAATACAATCAAATGATTTAAGCATTTTGAATTTTTATCAATTTCTTCTCAGGATGACTGATGGATAAATAGACAAATATTGCGAGTATGATAAGATGATTGAACACATTATTTTTGATGTTTGAGGAGTTGTTACATGACAGCTTATACTTCAGTAATGAAAGCAAGCCAATATGAGGACGATATGATCCCGAGCCTTGCTATCCATGCATTTCGCCATGCTTTTGAACAAGCAAGTGCGTCATCCACTGTGGTTTATGTAAAAGGTCTACAACTGGTTCAACGTCTGCAAAATGGTCAAGAAGTACAAATAAAAGATGTATCAGCCGACTTCGTACAAGTGGATGATCTACCAAAAATTTTAAAACGTAAAAAGAAAACAGAGGAAATTGTTTAATACATGCCTCCACAACCTCGCATTAGAATGTTCGCGGGTCCAAATGGTTCAGGTAAAAGCACAGTTAAAGAATATTTATTGCCCCATCATATTGGGGCATATTTAAATGCGGATGAACTCGAAGCTCAACTGAAACATTCACACCGGCTCAATTTGTTCGATTACCATTCCGCTTTAAAATCAGAAGCATTAATTGACTTTCTCGATACGAAAAAACGTCCTGCGAATGGAGAATTTATTCCGCTATTAGCACGAAAACCTCAGATATTAGATCCGTGGAAAATTGAATTTCATCCAGATCAGATTGATTCATATCTTTGTGCAAGAATTATCGATTACATCCGTTTGCAGTTTTTAGAACTAAAAATTAGTTTTACCTTTGAAACGGTGATGTCCCATATTTCAAAGGTGGAGTTTCTACGCGAAGCAAAAAGAAAAGGCTTTCGAACCTATCTATATTATGTTTCCACTATTGATCCTGTTATCAATATTTCACGTGTTCAGTACCGCGTGAAAAAGGGTGGACATGGTGTGCCAGAACAAAAAATTCGCGAACGTTATTATCGAAGTATGGATCTGTTAATGCAGGCGGTAGAAGCAACGGATCGTAGTTATTTATTTGATAACTCTGCCGATGGACAGCATGCTTCTTTCATTGCGGAAATTGAACAAGCTGAAATTTTAAAGATGAATTCAGGTATTCAGCGTTTACCTTGGTGGTTTGTAGATAAGGTGCTCAAAGAGTTTGAGCCAAATTAATATCAACTAAACGTAATAAAAAACAAAATAACAGGATGAACCTATGCAAAATAACGACTATGAATTACAACAACATTCAAACTCATCTCCATTAGATCAAACTCATCTTGATCAAGTCATTGAGCAGCAAGCTGAACAAGAACAGCAAAAAAATAGTACATCATCTGATCCTTTATCTTCTCTAGATTTGACTGACTTAGCTGAAATTGGTTCGAATATTATAGAATTGGGTTCAGATGCTTTAACGTGGGTGAGCGATGCACTCAGCGATATCAGTATTGATCTATAAATTATCTATTATTTCAATTAACTTCATAATAAACAGCCTTTATTGAAAAATCTCCGAGGATATATTTCGTGATTTTTCAAGTTTATTAATTAATTCTAAATAAATTAAACACTCTTGAAACGTAAAATTTTCAATCAGGAAAGGCATGTCAGAATGAATATTTAGACTGGCGAGCTTGCATCTTTTTTTTAATAATATGTTATAAAAACATATATTGTTTTATGGCTGATAAATATGCATCCATTTCTAACCGCTTTTATTGGCGAGAACTTTATGGGTCTGGCGGCAGTTGGCTACTTTAATAAAATAGCCTAAGTATATAATAGGTTTTAGAAATGCATGTGCACGCATATCAATTAACCTCATCTCAATATTTAAAACAGTTTTTTGGTGGCAAAATTACAATGATCTATAAGATTAAGATTGTGCAGTAAAAATTTAGCGCCATTTATAATTTTGATGTGAAATATTTTAATTCACATCAGTCTTTTGATTATTTGTTTGCAGATCATGAGGTATTTAAAATCGGTGAGCTAAATGCGTATAACATTCCAACGCCTGGACATACACCTGCTTGTCTGAGCTATGTGGTTGGTGATGATGCTGTTTTTGTCGGTGATACCTTATTTATGCCTGATTATGGCACAGCACGCTGTGATTTTCCCAAGGGCAGTGCGGCAGTATTATTCGACTCTGTACAAAAGATTTATCAGTTAGCACCTGAAATGCGCGTGTTTTTATGTCATGACTATTTACCAGAAAACCGGTCAAAATACTGCTGCGAAAGCAGTGTGCATGCGCAAAAACAGCAGAATATTCATATCCACGTTGGTACGAAAAAAGAAGATTTTGTCACAATGCGAACTCAGCGTGACGCAAATTTGGCTATGCCCAAACTGATTTTACCTGCCATACAAATTAATATGGATACAGGTAAATTTCCAAAACCAGAAGGGAATGGTATCCGCTATTTAAAAATTCCTTTTAATCACTTTAAATCTGCAAATTAAAGACAAAGAACCTTTAGGTCGAATGCGGTTGGCTATTTCATTTTATAAAATAGCCTAAGCAATTTAAATATTTGCTACCTACAAATAGCCTAAGTAAGACTAATAATTTTTTAACTATCATTTGATTTCATTCATTCAACTAGGCATCATAATATAAACATAGCAAAGTATTCAAAAATGATCCTAAATTACGAATATCATCAAAAATTAGAAGGCGAAACACACCCACTTGTCTTTATTCACGGTTTATTTGGAAGCCTCAGTAACTTAGGGATGCTTGCCAGAGCTTTTCAAAATTCATATTCTGTCATTCAGCTTGATTTACGAAACCATGGTAAATCACCTCAAAGTACAGAAATGAATTATCGTGAGATGGCAAACGATGTACTTGAGACATTAGATGTAATTGGCATCGATAAATTTTCAGCGATTGGCCATTCCATGGGAGGCAAGGTCGCAATGCAATTGGCTTTAATCTCAAAGCGGCTAGAGCAACTTGTTGTATTGGATATCGCGCCCTTTGCATATCAGGAACGTCATCATGATGAAATATTTAAAGCTTTGATTGCTGTACAAAATGCGCAAATTCAATCTAGACAGCAAGCGGTAGAAATTATGCGTGAGTATATTCATTCAGAAATGGTGATACAGTTTCTACTCAAGTCTTTTAGCAAAGGACAATGGTTGTTTAATGTAGATGCGCTGTATAAACAGTATGACCAAATTATTGGTTGGGAAAATATCGGAAATACTTGGCAACAGCCTGTATTATTCATCAAAGGTGGAGAGTCACCTTATATTTTAAACGCGGAACATACCAATGCGATTGAACACCAATTTCTACATGCGAAAATTGTAGAAATAGAAGGTGCAGGCCATTGGTTACATGCAGAAAAAACAACTGAAGTTATAGAGCAAATACAAAATTATTTAAATTAATACGGTGTGCCTTCAATTATATTTTGAAGGCAAAACATCGAAATATTACTCAATCGAAATGTTATTGGCTTGAAGCTGACCTTCTGAGGTCAGTAGTGCGGCCATCTCTGCAGTTTTTTTCAGGCCTGGCATACGATATTCTGTATGACCATAATCTTGAATAGATTTCCAGCGTCCGCCCCATGTTAAACCAACAGACTCAGCAGCTTGACCATAAAGTTGATAACCACGCATAGCCCAAGGGTCTCGTTCAGTAATGACCACTTTGCCATTGCGTTTAAATGCAACATCAGCTGCTAAACCAAACTGATGATAACTTTGGAAGCCACGGGCACGAGTGGTATTTTTATTGGTGGCTAAATTATTTTGACGTTCTGGACTACGATAACCTTCGAGTAAAACCATTTCATAGCCATGTTGTTCACGCATAATTTTAAACACCATCAATAAACGTTGTTTATAACGTGGGTTCATTTTATGCCATTTACGATCTGCTGAAGGTATATCCGTAGAGTATGAATGCGTATGGATATCTTGAACTTCTGGATTGAAACTTGAGGCCATAACAGATGGCTGCTCAATCATTGCTGCTTCTTCTGCGATTGCCTCTTGAACAAGATATTCTTCAACTTCAGGAGGTGCATCTAAAACCTGTCCATCGAGCATAGCGTAAATTTGTGGGTCGACTTTACGCAAATAATCAGCTTCCACTTTACTTGCAGTAATCGGGCGAGTAAAAGCAAATAATAAAATACTGGCAAACAGTAAGAAGCCTGCAAATAAAATCCACCATTGTTGTAAATGCCAGTGTGATTGAATTTGTTGTGGTGCTGCTGCATAGTTCAGTTCATAAGCAAAATTTTTGGCGTGCTGAATTCTTTTTTTACTTTGTGGAATGATTTGAAAGAAAAAATCCTGAACTTTAACTCTGAGTTCATAAGAAAAACAAAGCACTGTCACCAGTGCTAAGACAAAGAAACAACTAACCAAAAAGATGATCATGGGGAAACTGTAGCGCTCACAGTCGCATTAGCAGTGTTTGTTGCAGCAACCACTTTCGGACGTTTGGTTTCAGAAATTTGCGTTCCACCCATCGGTTCTTCAAAGTATTCTTCTTCTTTTGCTGCTTTCGTAGAAGGCTCTGTAGGTTTGGTCACCTTAGCTGTTGTTGGCGCAGCTTTTGGTTTTACTAATGTAGTTGGAATATGTTGTTTAACGGTTGTTGTAGCAGCTACAACAGGGCGCTGCGGTTGGGTAATTTCAAAAGGCGAACGGTTATTCGCTACAGCTTGAACAGGCTGAGTCACTTTAGCCGTATTGCCATGATTGAAAGCAGTAGCTAAATCATTCGAATATAAACCATTATCCTGATCTTTTTCGTCCATAGCATGAACGCTTTGCAGTGCTTTTTCAGCTGAAGATTGCTCATTTTCACTTTGACGGGGTGCAGTGGTTGCTTCAGTTTCAGCTTTATCTTCAGTTGGGGCAGAAGTAGTCATTTCTGTATTTGCAGGCTGATCGTCAGAACTTAGATAAAAATATCCCAGGCCAGCAACAATAATGACCGCTGCACCAACAAGAAAGCCAATCGCAGCATGAGCTAAAGGCGGTAAATTATTCTTTTGAGTCGACTGTAAAATTCTAACGTTATTCGATTTTTCGTTTGCCATGGTGTCTAAGTCTTATGGTAAATGAATGGTGATATAAGCCTGTTCCGATGGTGCAGTTATGACATTTTGATATTGTGATAACGCCTGATTATTTTGACTGGATAACATATATTTCAGTCCACCAAATGCTAATACAGCAAACAATGCCCAAAAGATAATGATCCAAAAAAATGGTAATTCACGGTGAATAATGTTTTTAATTTGATCCGGCAGTGCCGCGAAAGGCGAAAACGCCTTTTTACCTTTCATATAATCAATTTCATCACCGACACGTGCAACGAGTGAATTGAGCATTTCAATCGATTCAAGTCGGTATTTACCATGAAAACCAAGGAGCATGCAGTAATGATAAACTTCAAGTGCTGCTAAGCGATCTTTATTCTTAGAACGAATTTGCTCTAAATTTTCAAAAAAACGATAACCTGCTAGCTGTGAACCAAAAAGACTTAATTGCAGTGGATTCATCATCCAATTGTTTTGTAAATCAAAAAAACGTGCATCTTGTTGGGTGACAATGGTTTCATCTAATAAAGCGCAATAGGCATATTTTGCGTCCGTGATATCTTCATTGCTGAATTGAAGCTTACGGGCTTGGCTTTCAAATCGGTTTAATAGATCCATAATTTTTGTCCTGAAACTTTCAGGGCTGGATGGAACATATTGATTTTTGAGTAAGAATACGATGTAAAAACCATCATGCAGTAGATCAACTAAATTGGTTGAACTGTTGATTTTCGGTTCAGCACTTGGTTTTGAAGAGCCTAATCCAATTTGACCGTCGTCAAAAAGTGAAGGGGCATTATTTGAAATATTCATGATTGCTCCTTAACCATTCATCACTGCAATAAGTTCAATCGAGATATCTTGGAAGCCAGCTGGTATGTAAACGCAGATCGATTCAGAATCAAGCATACGCTGATACAAATCATTATTTGGCTCAATTTCAAAATAACTCACACCTGAACGAACTGGAATTGCTGTTGGCACTTGCATCATATGTTGCAATGGAACAGCAGGTAATGCTGCCATGACACGCTGTTCAACATCAACGGTATTACCGACTTTAAAGCGCAGTGGTACATAAGAAATAATGTCATGTGTAGGCATCACACTACTTGAAACAGCTAAATACAGGCGAGAATCGCGAGTAATTTTGTCACTTTCAAGACTGCCCACCCAGTAGGATTGACGGGTTTCTTTCAAGTTAATACTGATATATCGATTTGAAATAATCGTATCGAGCAACTCACGTAAAATCACATCTAATTGAGCAAAACTTTCTTGCAAATTATGATGTTGATACTGTGGGAGTTGATCTACTTCATAAGCTGTAGAGAAGGTGAGTAAAGAACCTGTCAGACGCAATAATTCAAAATACAAACGTTCAGGATGAATCAGTGGATATTGCAATAAATGATTTAAGGTCGCATGTGCAGTATTCAGCGCATTAACCAACCAAAATGAAACGATATCACCAGAACGGAATTCAATTAACTTTTGTTCGTTTTCACGATTATTCGATTGAATAGTTTTAATTTTAGCTTTGATAATATTGAGCGTTCGTTTAAGCCCAGTAATCAGTGAATCACACGAACTAATATGTAATATTGGTGGGATAAATTGATAATCTAAAACAAAATTACCTGAACTTTGGCGCTTAATTCGGCCTATAGGCATGTAAAGAAAACCATCAAGATTGTGCTGTGGTTCTTGGCCTAATTCAAAGATTTTAAACTCTGCACGGCGGCGTAATAAAGTGATTTCAGCAGCCGTCGCATCTGTAAACAAATCATGAGTTTCAGTCAAATGTGAATGATAGCGACTCGATTGGGTATTTTCTTCAAAATTGACGTTTCGTTTATTCGGTTGAACAATCGGTAATGCTAAATAAATTTGCATTTCACCGCGTAAATTTAATGAATCAAGTAGTACAGGCTCAGGTAATAAGTCTTGTGCAGGTGCTTGATAAATCTCACCATCTTGCCAAATCATTTCGACTTTATTCAAAGCTAATGTGTTGGTACTGAGTTGCGATTCATCAAAAATTAAACTTTGAATACCATAAGCGAACGGTATTGTTGCGCGAACCGTATGGTTTAAACGCTGTTCATGATAAGCATCTTGTAATTGAAAGTGTTGCGGGCGTAAAAATAATCCTTCACCCCATAAAATTTTTTCTGCTTTAAACATTGTTTTTACCAGTCGCTATTCGATTCATTACTTTGTTGCTGAACACCTAACATTTCTTGTACAGCTTCAAGAGGGTTTTCATCCTTAATCACATGAGTTAACCATTCATGCAGTGGCATTTGTGACCATTTAATGGTTTTTTGCAGCATATAACTGACAGGGCTATGCGGCTCATTCACTTGGAAATAGTCCGCAATATCTTGCAAGACTTTCATGGCTTGTTCACGGTTTTCAAGATGATTTTGCACTTGAGGTTTAAATTGCTGTGTATGCTGTTGTTGTATTATTTGCATATCATTCTGCACGGAAGTTACAGTGGAAAGTGTTTGGCTTTCAATTGGAGAATTTGATTGAACCTGTTCAGCGCTCGATGAATTGATAAAAGCATCTGCTTTATAGATTTTTTTTAAGCTCAAGTGAATCATTTCGATTTGAGAGTCAATGCCAGCAAAGCTTGGCGCATCTAAACCCATCAAATCATCAAGAGTCGTTTTTAAGTTTTCCCAATGGTTTAAAATATCTAAAAACTGTTGGTAATACTGGTATTGAATTGATTTTGACGTATTGAACAAGGCATGTTCAAACTGTTCCATACCATTAAAAGACTCTTCTTGATCATCATCTTCATGGTTGGATTTACGTCTTTGGTTTTGAACATGAAGTAGTCGATCATAGTCGGATAGGGAATAAGCTACCGCGCCATGAACGATTGAAACTGATTTAATTAATGTTGGGATTTGATTAATTATCCCTTGTAATAAACCTAGACGTTGATCAAGGTCATCATCTTCAATTTCAGGATGAAGTTGTAGCCAAAAGTCTTGCAAACTTTTTTGTGTAAGTTCAATCCCTTTGGCAATCCCTTCGAAACCATGAATGTGAGTCCACGCTTCAAGCAACCAACCATATAAGCGAATATCTTTTGTATGTTCGCGAAGTAGATCTGACGATTTTTGGTGCACAAAGCCCCAATCTGCCTGTTTCGGTTCTGCGATCCAGTCGCCTTGATCCAAGAGCGGGTCATCTTGTGTTTTAGCTTTTTTAATTGCATGAAAATCATTTGAAAATGAAAAATCACTACCGCAAGGTAAATCATCCGTAATCGGTTGCAATAAAGCGTCGAGCTCTAAACTCATATTCTACATCGTTCCTAACTTATGCTTCTAAGGTTTTAGTCTTTTTGCTGCTGCGTTTTTTCGCAGGTTTACTTTTAGGATCTAAAACATAAATAATTTCATCGTCTTTGACATCGATTTCAATGACTGATGGAATCTTTTGTTCACTCATCGCCATCAACAATTCAGTGGCTAAAGCAGGTAAGACCGTCGCATTTAAAATGTTGTCGACATTACGCGCACCACTATCGACCTCAGTACAGCGACTTAATAATAATTCGACTAAATCATCGGTATAGCGTGTTTGCGTACCATATTGTTTTTCAATACGCGCGGTGATTTTGCCTAATTTATGCTGAATAATGCGTACGAGCAGATCATCGTGCAATGGGAAATACGGCACGATACGCATACGACCTAAAAATGCCGGCTTAAATTGTTTATATAAAGCTGGTTTTAATACATCTAGAAGTTCTTCTGCTGACGGCCATTCTTCTACTGGCTGATTTAAACAAGCCTGCATAATGGCACTTGAACCTGCATTTGAAGTCAATAAGATCGTGGTATTTTTAAAGTCAATGACACGACCTTCACCATCTTCCAAAGTACCTTTATCGAATACTTGGTAGAATAGCTCTTGAACATCGCTGTGTGCTTTTTCAATCTCATCGAGCAAAACCACACTATATGGATTTCGGCGAACTGCTTCTGTCAGTACGCCACCTTGGCCATAACCGACATAACCTGGAGGAGCACCTTTTAAAGACGAGACGGTATGTGCTTCTTGATACTCAGACATGTTAATGGTGATTAAATGAGACTCACCACCATATAACTCGTTTGCTAACGCAAGTGCAGTTTCGGTTTTACCCACACCACTTGGGCCAACCAGCATGAAAACGCCTTGAGGTTTATTTGGATCTTCCAATTTTGCCTTGGAGGTTTTAATGCCTTGTACCAGTTGATGCAGTGCATAATCTTGCCCCATCACACGTTGTTCTAACTGTGCTTCAAGCTTCAAAATTTGCTGAATTTCATCATTCACCATTTTACCAACAGGGATGCCGGTCCAGTCTGAAATGATTTCATTAATAATTTGAGCATTTACACGTTCAAAAACCAGCGGCGTTTGACCTTGTAAAGTTGCCAGTTGGTTACGAATATTGCTTAAAGTTTCAATATTTTCTGGTTTTTGCTCGGACTCTTGTTCAAGCGTTTTAATCTGTTGAATGATTTCGAGTTCTTTTTTCCACTGCGTTTCTGTTGACTGAATCTCTTGTTCAAGCGCGGATAATTGTGTTTTTACACTTTCAATGCGTTCGTGGTGAATCGGAATATTCTTATGTTCATTTTCAAGAATCGCCAATTCAAGCTTCAAATTATGTAATTGAGCTTGAAGTTGATCCAATTTTACAGGTTGTGCATTTTGCGTTAACGCAACACGCGCAGAAGCTGTATCTAAGACACTAATCGCTTTATCAGGTAATTGACGGCCAGTGATATAACGGTGCGAAGCATGGACTGCAGTAACGATAGCTTCATCGTCAATTTGTAAATTGAAATGTTTTGCCATCACTGGAATCATGACACGCAGCATATCGATTGCGACTTCTTCAGTCGGTTCTTCAACCTGAATTACTTGGAAGCGTCGGCTTAATGCGGCATCTTTTTCAAAATACTGCTTATATTCAGCCCATGTAGTTGCGGCAATGGTTCTTAACTCACCACGTGCAAGCGCCGGTTTTAACAGGTTTGCTGCATCATTTTGACCTGCTTGACCACCCGCACCAATCAACGTGTGTGCTTCATCAATAAATAAAATGATTGGATGTGCAGAGGCTTGAACTTCATGAATGACTTGTTTTAAGCGATTTTCGAATTCACCTTTAACACTGGCACCCGCTTGTAGTAAGCCCATATCTAAAGTATGAATGCTGACATTTTTTAAAGCATCTGGAACTTGGTTGGTTGCAATTTTTAATGCAAGACCTTCAACAACGGCCGTTTTACCAACACCAGGCTCACCCGTTAAAATCGGATTGTTTTGACGACGACGCATCAAAATATCGAGCATTAAGCGGATTTCAAACTCACGACCAATCACAGGGTCAATGCCACCATTTTTAGCTTTTTCAGTAAGATTAATGGTGTATTGGTCTAGAGCTGGTGTTTTAACTGGCGTAGTTGCATTCGTTTGTGCTGCTGATTTTTCATCTGGTGATGCAGTTGCTAAATCTTCATTTTCAATGCTCTTTAGGCAAAGATCTAAAAATTTATGTTTAATCGTATCGATAGGTAATAAATCGAAAAGAGAAGAAGCTCTTGCTGCAATTTGGTATAAATCTGGCGCGGTAAGGAGCGCAACAAGTAAATGACCACTACGAATTTGTGGATCTTGTTCAGCAGATGCTAATAACCAAGCTTGTTCAAGTAAGCGCACAATGGATTGGGCAAAAATAGGAGTGCGCGTATTTCCTTTTGGAAGTTGAGCAATACTTTCTTTGAGGTCATCTGCCAAACCATCTGCAGAAACTTTGTATTTTTCTAAGAGTATTTGAAGGTCATTTTTATTGTTATAGGTTAATAATTCGAGTAAAAAATGTTCAATTTCGATTTCATAATTTTGCTGTGAAATACATGTATTGGCTGACTTTTCGAGTGAAATGCGGGCGTGAGGTGAAAGTTTAGTAATTAAAACTTTTAAATTATTCATAAATAACTCATCAAATTTAGAATCCACAGTACAAAATTTTACAAGTTTGACTGTGATCTCTTTTTTCTTGCTATAAAAATAAAAACTTTAAAATCAACACCTTATATATTATTAGTGTCTTGCTTTAGGCGATATAATACAGACTAAATAAAAAAAGGAAAAAGATTTTTTTATAAAATGAAACAAAAAAAAACAAATAGTCAACAAACTTTGGAGTATTTGGCACATTTTTGTATTGACTCTATGTGCTTATTTTTTGTTAAATCTGCAGCATATTTTTAATTTTGATAAATGAAGAGAAAACCCGCGGGAAAATAAGTGGTGATTTCTCCACATAAATTAAGTTTTAGCACGTAGAAATACAGAGGCAATTTTGAATAAATTTAGTGTTTTATTACCTATAATTTTAGCAGCCAGTTTAACACAAACCGTTTTTGCAAAAGATAAAGCGGCATCTGTGAAAAAATCCTGTTTAAAGGATTATCCACTGGCAGTAGGTGATACAGATCCAGAGATTATTGGTTTTTATAATCAGTTATGTGACAAAAAAAATAAGAAAAATGAGAACTTAAAAAATGAAATTTTTGTAGATATTGCCAAAAAATATCAAGCTAATGGTTACAATTTAAAAGCATTGCAAGCGGTCAATCTGCTGCGAGAAAAGAACTATCAGTCGCCTGAACTTACTGATGTTACTTTTTTAGCAGGTATCGCTATTTCTTATAATGCGCTGAATCATATGCGGAGTAATGAAAATCGTACTCTAGATGAACAGACCTATTCTCCTGCCAAAGTGTTGTCGGATAATATTCGTTATATTCAGCCGACGATTGATAAATCTACGTCTGCTGCAGCAGATGTTCGTGAAAAAAGTACAGAATCTTCGAGCAATGTGAAATCTAAACAGACAACACCAGCTAAAAAACGAACCAATACAGCGTCTACCAAGTCTAAACAAACGACTACAGCAGCAAGCAAAAAGAAAACTACCACGACAGCAAAAACGCAGACTACAGCGAAAAAACCTGCTGCCAGTGGTTCACCTTTCGATACATTAAAAAATAAATAACAAGGAAAAGCACTCATGGCAAAACGTGAAAGTGTACAGAAAAAACTTCAACGAATTCGTCCTCCTCGTGTTCAATTGACTTACGATGTTGAAGTTGGCGACGGTAAAGAAATTAAAGAATTACCATTCGTTGTAGGGGTGTTAGGTGATTTCTCAGCGGCATCTGAAGTAGAGAAAACCAAATTAAAAGACAAGAAATTCATTAATGTTGATTTAGATAATATTGATGAAGTCATGGAGTCTTTAGCGCCACGTGCTAATTTTCAAGTTGAAAATACCTTGACTGAAGATGGTGGAAAAATGTCGGTAGATCTTACATTTAAGAGCATGGCCGATTTTACTCCTGAGCAAGTTGTACAACAGGTTGATCCACTACAAAAGTTAGTTGCTGCGCGCGAGCGTCTGTCTGACTTGCGTAATAAAATTTCAAATAATGAACGCTTAGAAGATTTATTGGATGAAGTGTTACATAACACTGATCAAATTCGTAAGTTGAGCGTGGAGGCAGAAAATGAGTAATTATAATACTGCTACTGCTGCAAACGTTGAAGCAACCGAAGAATATTCACTTTTAGATTCAATTGTCGAACAAAGTCGTATCGCGCGTACAGATCAAGAACATGATCGTGCAAAAAGTTTGATTGGTGAACTTGCTAAAGAAGTGATGGCAGGTACCATCACCGTTTCAGACAATATGACTTTATCAATTGATAAGCGTATTGCTGAAATTGATGCGTTGATTTCATCTCAGTTAAGTAAAATCATGCACCATGCTGAATTTCAAAAAATTGAATCGACATGGCGTGGTTTGTATTATTTCTGCCAAGAAACACCTTCAAATTCTTTAACAAAAATTCGTATGTTAAATACGACGAAAAAAGAATTGATTAAAGATTTCCAAGGTGCGACCGATTTTGACCAAAGCACGTTGTTCAAAAAAATCTATGAAGAAGAATATGGATCATTCGGTGGTGCGCCTTATGCAACATTGATTGGTGACTTTGAGTTTGACCGTACACCATCTGATATGTATTTGCTTGAGCAAATTTCACATGTCGCGGCGGCTGCACACGCACCGTTCATTTCGGCTGCAAGCCCAAATATGTTGGGTCTAGAATCTTTTACTGATATTGATCGTCCACGCGATGTTTCTAAAATCTTTGAAACCGCTGAATATGTACAATGGCGTTCATTCCGTGAAAGTGATGATGCACGATATGTTGCATTGACAATGCCACGTGTATTGGGTCGTTTGCCATATGATCCAAAAGAAGGTATTGCCACTGAAGGCTTTAACTTCGTTGAAGAAGTTTCCGGCGAAAACCACAATGAATATTTATGGATGAACGCGGCTTATGCCTTTGGTACACGTCTAACCAATGCTTTTGATATGCATGGTTGGTGTGCTGCGATTCGTGGTGTAGAAGGTGGTGGTTTAGTTGAAGGCTTGCCTGTCCATACGTTCAAAACCAATGATGGCGAAGTGGTCTTTAAATGCCCAACTGAAATTGCCATTACTGACCGTCGTGAAAAAGAACTGAGTGATCTTGGTTTTATTCCGTTGGTACACTGCAAAAATACGGATTATGCAGCATTTTTTGGTGCGCAATCGACGCAAAAACCTAAAAAATATGATAGCGATACAGCAAATGCCAACTCTGCATTGTCTAGCCAGATCCAATACATCATGGCAGTTTCACGTATTGCACATTATTTAAAAGCAATGATGCGTGACAAAGTGGGTAGTTTTGCATCAGCGGGTAATGTTGAGACCTTCTTAAATGAATGGTTATCGCAATATGTATTACTCGATGATGGTGCATCTCAAGAAGCTAAAGCTCAGTATCCATTGCGTGAAGCTTCTGTAAAAGTTGTAGAAAATCCAGCTTTGCCTGGTCACTACAAATCTGTGGTTTTCTTAAGACCACATTTCCAGTTGGATGAGTTGTCAGTTTCATTACGACTTGTGACCGAGTTACCTCAGTCCTCAAATTAATTTTGGGTCAACACTATAATAACTTTAAATAAATAGGTATTCAGAACAATGAAAGATATATACATTCAATTTCGTGGTAAGTACAAAGTAGACGGCGAATCTCGTGATGCAGAGCACAAGAGTTGGTTAGAAGTTAACTCTTGGACGCATAACATCCGTCAACCTAAATCTGCGACTTCTTCAAGTGTGGGTGGTCACACTGCAGAACGTGTAGAACATTCTGATATGGTTTTTGTTAAAGATTTAGACGCGACAAGCCCTAAACTTTGGGAAGCATGTTCAGCAGGTTATACATTTGATGAAGTTCAAATTGATTTCTACCGTGCGAATGGCGACAAACGCATTAAATATCTTCAAATCAAACTGAAACATGTGTTGGTTTCTAGCGTGACTCCAACTGTAAATGATGAAGGTGTTCCACACGAATCATTTGGTTTGAAATATGCTGCAGTAGAGTGGACATATAACCAACAAGATATTAACGGTACTGCGAAAGGTGCTGTTACTAAGAAGTGGTCATTATCTAACAACACTGCTTCATACGCAGCGTAATAGATGGATTCAGATAGAGGCTAACTTGGGTAGCCTCTATTTTCATTTTTTTAAATATTAATAAGAAGATATGAATCTCGATCAGCTTTATCCTTATGGTTTTAGAACGACTTTATTTGACCGCTTATTACCAGCAGATGCTCAGCAGACTCAAGGTCTGTCTTTGCAAGAACTTCGTGAATCTGTTGCTTCCGATTTAGAGGATCTCCTCAATAGTCGGGTGGCAAAGTTAGATGAACTGATTGATGACTTTCCATTAGCAAAAAAGTCTATTTTGCAGTTTGGCATTATCGATTTTGTGGGCTTATCGACAGCAAATCCATCGGATCGTGACAAAATTTGTCAGTCAATTGAACAATCGATTGCTGCACATGAACCGCGTTTAAAGCAGATTCGAGTCGAAATGCTCATGGATGGCCATAATATGGGGGCACTATGTTTAAGTATTCAAGCATATTTAAATATTCATCCTTTATATGAACCGGTTATTTTTGATGCCTTATTAAAACCAACAACACAACAATATGTTATTTCTCCAAGAGCTTAATGAAGTGGGTTATCTGTGATTGAAGAGCTGTTACCGTATTACGAAAAACAACTACAGGAATTTGGACAACAGTCCCGTGAGTTTGCCAGTAAATACCCCAAAATCGCCCAGCGTTTGTCTTTAAACCAAGAACAAATAGATGACCCGCATATTGAGCGTTTAATTCAAGCATTTTCTCTAATTTCTGCACGGATTGATAAAAAACTTGCAGATAGTTATGACGTTTTTACCCGATCAATTTTTGAGGTGATGTTTCCTCAATATTTAAAACCATTTCCTGCATGTTCTGTGGTGAGCTTCGAAGATATAAATAAAATTAAGCAATTAACAGATCGACACGTTATTCCAAAGGCGACCAGTCTAAAAGCCAAAAGTACGCGCGGTGTTCAATGTGAATATCAGACGGTACAAGAAGTCACATTATTACCGATTCAATTAAAACAGCTCAATTTCAAAACTCATCCATCGGCACATATGCATTTAAATCAAAATGCTACATTGAGCTTAGGATTTGAAATTTTTTCGAATAAGCACGCTTTACTCAAAAATGAAACTTTGCCGATATTTTTAGACGCTATTTCTAATTTTCCTTTGCAGGTTTTAGATAGTATTTTTAAGTCGACTACAAGTTTTTCGATTCGTGTGGGGCAGCACATTTTTGATATTGCCAATCCATTTGAAATTATGGGCTTTGATGAAGTTCAAAGTGTTCTACCTATCGATCAACATACACATCATGCATATCGTTTACTGATGGAATATTTTTGTGTTCCTGAAAAATTCAATTTTTTAAATCTAAATCTAGATTTCATTAAGTTTTTAAGTTTAGAACATAGTGAATTTGATGTTCAAATGCACTTTAAACTCAATTTAAATGATCAAGCAGCGATTCGAAATTATTCTGAATTAAATGCTGCAAATTTTAAATTGTTTGCTACACCAATTGTTAATCTTTTCAATAAACAAGCAGAGCCGCAAAAGATTAATCATAAGCGAATGGAATATCCATTGGTGACAGATGCACACCATCCTGAATATTTTCAAGCCTATAGCATTTTAAAAATGAATATGGTGCGTGAAAAAAGTAACCAAGATGAAGTGTATTATCCGGTACTGCCTTTTTTTGCAATGAGTCATTATCATCAGGATAAAGTGCAGTTTTTTTATAGTTTAAATCCGCAGCAGATGAAGAATAAACATCAGGAATTAAACTATTCAATCATATCTCGTGCTTTAGACCCACATAGTACTCAGTCCGATTTTATTAGTACGGAACTACTATGTAGTAATCGCGAGTTACCATATGAAAGTTATAATAAAGATCAGAATGCATTAACACTGAATGATAGTAATTTGGCACGTCGTGCCCTGATGCTTAAAAGACCGTCGTTACCGTATTATTTTGAACAAAATAAACAAGAACAGTGGCGAGTGATTTCACATTTATCTTTGAATAATATGTCTTTAATGAAAGGCGACGCGGTCTCTCATATTAAAGAACTTTTGGAATTGTATAATTTACCTAAATCGAAAGAAAACCAAATTATTATCGACTCTATAAAAAATATTCAATTTTCTACCACGCAGAAACTTGTGGATAGTAAACCGTTTCCATTATTTGTCAGAGGTTTAAAAGTACAGCTCGATATCGATGCGGATATATTTAGAGGGCATAGCCTGTATATATTTAGTCAATTGCTGGCCCATATCTTTAATTTAAAAGTCAATATGAACAGCTTTGTCGATGTCTCGGTTTTTGATGCAAATAGTCAACAGGAGTTATACCAATGCGTGCAGAACGTTGGTGGCAAGAAAGCTCTGTAATTGACGGACTTTTCCAAGAACCGAAAGCCTACGAGTTTGTTCAAGCTACTCGTTTGTTAAGACATGCACCTTATGGAGCAGCTCAAGTCCATTGGGCCAATGACTTTGAGTTTAATAGTTCACTTAATTTGAACTTCCCGAACACTGAAATTGAAAGTTTAGAGTTCAACGATGAGAAAGTTGAACTGACAAATTTAATGGTGGGTTTAACGGGTATTCAAGGTGCATTACCTTATAGCTATACCAATAAGATTAAGCTCAGCGGGCGACATCAGCGACACGAAACACAAAAGTTTTTAGGGCTGTTTAATCATAAATTAACAGCACATTATGTTGATGCCAGTTTAAATTATCATTTACCTATTCGTTATGAAATCGAGCAGGATAATCACTATCTTGATATTTTACATGCATTAAATGGTTATATCAGTAGCCAGCATGATCAGCCAGATTTAGATGATTATTTTGCTGAATTCTCAGGTTTAATGCAGGGGCAAAACAATACAGCTTATGCATTAAAAACCATGCTGAATTGTATCTTTAAGCAGAAATTTGATATTCGAGAATTTATCCCTGAAACTTTTGTATTTGAAGAAGATCAGAGAACATGTTTAGGTGGATCTCAGCCGAGCTTATTGGGGCTGAATACTTTTTGTGGTGAGAAGATTCAACAGATTGACGAAAAAATTGAAATCGTGATTGGACCTTTAAATCATGAAGATTATTTAACATTTTTACCGAATCAGGCACGCAGCCTAAAATTAAAACAAATGATTCAAACTTGGTGTAGTCCAACATTAATGGTGGATGTGCGCTTAATTTTACAAAAAGAAGAAATAAAACCGGTGTGTTTAAATTCTTTGAGCGGAATTGGTTTAGCTCAGGGAGCATTTTTACAGCCGAATAAACAGGTCGATAATACAGAAACCTGTTATGCCTTAATGGGGAATGCAAAATAATGCTGAAATTAATAATTGGAACCTTTAGTACGCTTTTTGTTTTGTGTACTGCTTTCGTGATTTTTTACTGGCGAGATACAGGCTATGATCCGACGGCTTTCGATTTAGTCACATACTTTTTACTTCTTCCTTTAGCTTTATGTGCAATTATTTTGTCGCCTTATTTGCTTTACAAGGGCATTCAACATCAAAAAGAAAAAAAACTTGAAGCTGAAAAACGTGCAGAAGAACAAGCTGAGCAACAACAACTTGAGGCCATTGAACAAGCAAAACCGAAGCCTATTGATGTACAGCAATTTCGTTTAAATGTTTATTCTTCAGCGGCTTGGCATAGTTTTGGTGAAAACGAACAAATTATCCAAGATATTCAACAATTCAAAAGTCCTGAACTCGATGATAAGTTATTTAATGCATACGGTTTGCCTGTTCTTTCATTTCGAATCAAAGATTTAGATGAACTCACTAATGAAGAAGCAGATGATGAATATAGTGCTATCACCATGCGTGAAAAACGAATCCAGTCACTTATTCAGCAACAACTAGAGCAACACGCTGAAAGTCTATTTTTAATTGCTGAGCATCTGAAGCAATCAGCACTCTTTTATGATAGTGAATTGGCATATCAGTACCGTATGCATCCGGGTTGGGTGGATCCAGATTATACGCAAGATGAACATCCAGAACATTTGGCGAACAATGCACAGCAAGTTTCACGTTTAAATCGTTTAAATGTCCATATTTTGCTTGCTGATAATTTGATTCATCAATGGAATGATGATTATGCTCAAATTATTCAGCAGTATCTATCTGACGGATTTTCGATCATTCCCGAACAAATTCATATCGAGCCACATTTTATCGGCACTCAAGTCGCTTATTCAGAATGGTTAAGCATTTTAGAGATGATTTCAAAACAAAAGTTTGAAGTCAGTTTGATTCTCAATGCTGACTCTGAAATCGACCAAGAATGGATTGATGAAAAGATGTGGTTACAAGAAAAATACATTGCTGCAGAGTTTGCATCGAGTTGGTGTTTGGCTGCTTCAGACGTTCAAGTTCGAGGTTTAACTCCAAATAAAGTGCTACAAGTGGTGGCACATGAGCCTGAGTTGAAACGTAATTTAGAGCTTAAAGCACTGAATAATTTAGATCAGTATGATCAAGAACAACCCTTTTTATTGATGTTAGATGATGCAACGGATATGAAAGTGGTGAAAAAATTACAGTATAAATTTAATGAAACCGCGATTGAAACCTATCATTTTTTATATACAAAACAGAATCTTGGAAATACCCAGCAATTGGCAAAAATTTTTGGATTCATGTTGGGTATGCACTTGCCAGAAGAGTTAACTGCCATGATTTATAGCACAGACCAAGAATCGACATTTGCTTTTATTCAAGCATTTTCAGTAGAAGATGAACTTGAACAAAAAACTGTTTAATTAGAATTAAGACGAAATTGAGAACATTGTGAACACACTATTTTATACGATCCTCGGTTATGTTTGGCAGTACGTCACCAATCCTAAAGCGATGGTGGCTTTGTCATTTTTTGTGGCCATTGTGGCTATGCATAATTCGATTCCACAAAAGACTTTTTACATTGTGGTTGCTGTTTATATTCTCGGATTAATTCTGTGGGGTATTTATGAAGTAGTGCAGCATTATCGTCATAAACAGCAAGGCGAAGAGCTAGCTGAGGCGATTGCCAAAGATAATGAAGCTGAATACGGCAAACAAAAGAATAAAGAAGAACTTGCGCTGATCAATCAGCAAATGAAAGACTCGATTCAACTTATCCGTAAATCAAAACTCGGCGACAAAAAGGGTAATGCAGCCCTATATGAATTACCTTGGTACATGGTGATTGGTAACCCAGCAGCGGGTAAAAGTTCAGCGATTTATAATTCTGGTCTTAGATTTCCATTTGAAGAAACTCATCAGAAAATGGTGTCGGCAGGTCTAAGTGGTACTCGTAACTGCGATTGGTTTTTCTCTACAGATGGTGTCTTACTCGATACCGCAGGTCGATATTCTGTTTATGCCGAAGACCATTCAGAATGGTTAGGTTTCTTAAATATTCTCAAAAAAAACCGTTCTAAAGCGCCGATTAACGGTTTAATCGTGATTGTTTCTGTGGCTGAGCTTGTCAGTCAAAGCCCTGAAAAATCAATCAAATTAGCCAAAAACTTACGCGCACGTATACAGGATTTGACTGAACGTTTAGAAATTTTTGCGCCAGTGTATATCGTTTTTTCAAAAATGGATTTGATTGCCGGCTTTACTGAATTTTTTGATTGTTATGATAAGGATGAATTTGATCAAGTTTGGGGTGCAACACTGCCTTATGATCCAGACTCATCTGAGCATGCCGTTGAGATGTTCGAAAAGCATTATTCAATTTTATATGATGGTTTGAAGAGCGTCAGTACTACGCACTTGAGTCGTCGTCATTCGCAAAATATTTCTCCAAGTGTAATGACATTTCCGCTAGAGTTTAAAAGCTTAAAGCCAGTGCTAAAAACTTTTATTGGTACGTTGTTTCAAGACAACCCTTATCAGTTTAAACCGGTATTCCGTGGTTTCTATTTCACCAGTGCGTTGCAAGAAGGTGTGATTGAAAGTCCAATGACCGAGCAAATCGCTGAAGACTTTCATTTGGTGAAAAGTACGGATAGTGAGTTTGGCATTCCTACGAATTCTGTTTCGCAAGACCATGGTTATTTCTTAAAAGGACTCTTTTCAACCGTCATTTTAAAAGATAAAAATCTAGTTAAACAACATATTAATCCTGCACGTAAACGTCAGCGCTTTATGGCATTTATTGCTGCATTGTTATTGGTTGCTGTGGTGCTTGGGTTATGGGTTTGGTCGTATCGTAATAACCAACAACTCGTGGCGGAAGTTCAAGCTGACTTAGACAAAGTTGTGCAAATGGAAAGCCGTAGCGGAAGTGAGCTTTCGACTCAATTGGATGCATTGCTGATATTACAAGGACATTTACAGCAGCTCGATCATTTTGATGAAGATCGTCCATTGAAATATAGTTTTGGTTTATACCAAGGGAATAAAATCCGTGAAAAACTCAAAGTTGAGTATTTACGTGGTATTCAACAAATTGTATTGGCACCATCTCAGCAAAATATGGCGCAGTACTTACAACGTGTCAAAGCCAATGAAGCGACGTTGAAAGAAAATCACGTCAATGTGCAAATCACTCAAGCTGTGAAATCAAATCAGCCCTATTTAGAACCATCAGATACTAACCCTCAGGATGCATATAATGCACTGAAGGCTTATTTGATGATGAGCAATCATAAATATATGGAATCGAGCCATTTGAGTGACCAAGTTACTCGTTTCTGGCGTTCATGGTTAGATTCAAATCGCGGTCAAATGCCACGTGGGGAAATGATTCAAAAAGCTGAACAAGTTTTATCTTATGCGATGACTTTAGCTGCTGATCCTGCGTTCCCGCAAATGGAATCTGATCCTTTATTGGTTGATCAAACACGTCAATTATTGACGGCTGTTACTATGGGTATTCCTGCACGTGACCGCGTTTATAATGAAATTAAAATGCGTGGTTCGGTACGTTTCCCTGCAGTAACTGTGAAGCAAATTTTAGGTGAAACAGGCCAAAACAGCATGTTAGGTAGTTATGCCTTGCCGGGTATTTTTACTTACCAAGCATGGAATGATTATGTAAAAGATGCGATTAACCAAGCTGCGAATAATCCGACAGATACCCAAGATTGGGTACTCAATACCAATCGCTCTGATGACCTGACGTTTAGTGGTAGTCCAGATCAGATCAGTAAACAGTTAACCGAACTTTATAAGCAGGAATATATCGCTGAATGGCGTAAATTTTTAAATGCTGTGCATTATGGAAAAGGTGCAGATGTTGCTCAGCAGTCACGTTTTATCGATATTTTAGGTGAACCTGAAAATTCGCCAATTCGTAAAGTGGTTGACCGTATTGCGAAAGAAACCAGCTGGGATAATCCAATTGTTCAAGCAGAACTGGCTGCACCTCAGAAAGGTTTTATTGCGTGGTTTAAACGTAAAGTTCTCAGCCGTGATGATGCGCAGCAGGCACAGCAAGTGGCTTCTAAAGCCGGTCAAGGTGTTATTGCAAAAGAATTTGATGTGTTCTATCAATTGGTTCGTAAGCGTGATGATCAGCAAAACAAATCTATTTTAGATGAATACATGCTGTCTTTGAGTCAAGTGCGCAGCAAGTTCAATGACTTGAAGAGTGGCGGTGATATGGGACCTGCAAGCATGACATTGGTGAAACAAACCATCAATGATCAAAGCTCAGTCTTTAATAGCACACAAAAATTTGTGGATGAAAAAATGTCTGTCGGTCTGAATGAATTAGATCAACAGTTGATTCAAAAACTCTTTATGCAGCCGGTGACCCAGTCATTTGAAGTATTACTGATCCCAGCTCAAAACGAAATTAATAAGTTATGGGCAATGCAAGCGTACCAACCATTTACGACCAATCTTGCGCCTAAATATCCATTTAATAGCAATGCTACTTTACAAGCGACCAGTAATGAAATTAGCCAAATTTTTGGTGAAAACGGAAGTATCGCTCGCTTTGTAAAAGAATATTTAGATCCATTGGTGATTCGTCGTGGCTATACCTTAACCACGAAAACATGGAAAGATTTGGGTATTGGGTTAAATCCACAATTTGTAGCGAATTTCCAACGCTATGTTGCGCCAAGTAATGGCGTAGCTACAGGGGAATTGAGTCAAGCAGCACCTGCGGCAACCAATCAATCGAACTTCCAGTTCTTCCCATTAGAAAATACACAGTTGCTTTCATATACCATTGATATTGATGGTCAGCGTATGGTGTATGAAAACGGTGTTCAGCAATGGGTGAACTTCGTTTGGCCAAACAAAGGGGCAATACCTGGTGCACGTATTACTGCAATTGACTTGGAAGGTCAAACGCATACGATTTTTGATGAGCCGGGTGAATATGGTATTAACCGATTGGTTGAAGGCGCTCAGCGTACACAAAATGGTAATTCATTTGAAATGGTGTGGCGTAGCAAACAAAATCCAAAAGTGTTTGTTAAAGTGAATTTCCGTTTAATTAGTGGTAACGCATCTGGCCCAACTACAGGTTCAGGCTATTCAGGTATGACTCTTGTTGATCAAGTGGTGACGAATAAAGGTGTTCGTGTCGTCGCAGCGCAAACGATGCCTGCAGGACAAGCGCCTGTAGCGCCACCAGCGACTTCACCGATGAGTGTTGTACAAGGAACAGCAACACCATGATGATGAATTTAAAAATGATAGCGGTGGCATTCGTGCAAAAGAACAAGGAGTGTGACGATGTATGAAGTGAGAACGACACCGCTGTATTATGGAAAATGTCCAGCTCGTGGTGACTTCTTAAAGAGCCGTGAACAATATTCACTGATTCAGTTAATCGATCAGTGGATCACGGAGGCGCTTGAGTTCGCTATGCGTTCAGACAATTTTAATGCAGCGTATAACTCACTGCCTTCATTAGATTTCTTTATTGCCAGTCCAAAAGATAAGCGTTTTTTGGTTGCCAATTTGATTAGTAGTGAAGACAGTTCAAAGCGTCAATTTCCAATGGTGCTCGCTCATCTGCTAGAAATCGATGATCCTTTCGATAATATTTTGTATGCACCATATCGTTATAAACAAACCTTAATTGACTTATATCAGCGTAACCGAGTGATGCGTTCTATTCGCGATCCCGATATTTTGCTCGATAAATTAGGCAAACTGAATAACGAAATTCAAGTGTTCGGGACAGAAGAAACCTCTTCTTTTTATGAGCATCATACGTTGCATTCATTTGCACGTTTATTGAATTTTACGCCTTATCAGTTGGCGCAAAGCATGATTGGTCTCGGTTTGCTGCTACAACCGATTATTCATCAGGGTACGTCTCGGTTGAATAAAGTGCTGATCTTACCAATCAATAATATTAGTTACTGCTATGAAATTGCGGCTTTTTGGGTCAATTTAATTAGTCGTTTTGTCGAAAACCAAGATGCTGAGTTACTCATTGGCATTCTACACAGTGATTCACCTGTTTTACTGTTTGGTTTTCAAGGTGCTGATATTACTGCACTCAGTGATGTTTTTACCCAAAATATGCAAAGTGATCATTGGGTTTCCCTGATCGATGCCAGTTGGATTGATCCTTATCTTGAACAAAATGCAGGCTTAGCCGTTTTGGAACAGTCTTTGAGTGAGCGTCAGATCAGCCTTATTCATGGCATTAAACTTTTTAGACAGACTTTTATAGAAGAATAATGATGCAAAGAATCTTACCAATGTTGCCCAAATTTATTGCGAGTGTATGCATTTTAGGCTGTTCGGCTTTGCTTTGGGCAGAGCCTATTGTGATTGAAGGTGCTGTACCGAATGAAGCAACCAAGCAAGAAATATTAAATAAAGCCTATTTGACCTATGGTCAGGCAAATGTGGTTGATAAAATTCAGGTTCGAGCGGTTACAGCACCTAATGGTTGGGGTAATAGCGTAAGCCAAATGATTAATGATGACTTAAAAAAAGTAAAACAGGGAAAACTATCTGTTCGCGGAACGCAAGTCGATTTAAGTGGCAAGATGTCAAATCAAAATGATATCCAACCCACGACCACCAAGTTTCAGTCTTTGGTCACAGCACCTTTTCGTTTCAATGCACAGCTTTCTGTCAATCAGGCTGAACAAGCCATTATTGATGCGGCTTTACGTAATCGTATTATTGAATTTGAATCTGGAAGCGCGATTTTAGCGCCATCTGGGGTACAGATCTTAGATGAAATGGTTGTCGCACTGAACCGCGTCGGTGGGAAAAAAGTACGAATTATTGGTCACACAGACAGCTCAGGGAATCCTGAGAAAAACTTAAGTTTAAGCCAAGATCGTGCTAATGCAGTTAAAAACTATCTGATTTCAAAGAATATTGCGGCGGCGAACTTAAGTACTGAAGGGATGGGCTCAAATAAGCCTGTAGCAGACAATGCTACGCCTGAAGGTCGTAAGAAAAACCGTCGTATTGAGTTTGAAGTGCTGTAACTATTTCAACTTAACTACAACGGCTAATGCGTCGAACCCAGTGTATCTAGACTGGGTTTTTTTTATGCCAATTGATTCAGTCAATTATTTGATAACTGAAATCGACATTTTTTAAAGCAACAGAACGAAAACAAAATAGGAACATATTTTGAATAGGGCTAAAGCTTTAATTTTTGCATTTTATACCACTAAAGCATTCATATTTTGAGCAATAAAACAGTGGATTCTAAAATCAATTAAGGTTAAAACATAAGAATCAGTTTTGGATATGCGTTTCATATCTACTGCTTTCAACCTTGTCGATAAAGAATAATCATTTTTGACATGGTGCAAAGTTTTAAAAAATCTGCAGGACAGTGCGGAAAAACAACAACTCAATATGGATGAATGTGGGAGCAAAGAATGCTTGGTAATATGATGTTTAAACCGCTTTTGATTAGTAGCATGATTGAACATGCGGGTCGCTATCATGCGGATAGTTTAGTCATTTCAAAAAATACAGACACGACGATTACGAAAACCACTTGGGGTGATGTTCATAAAAATTCAAAACGATTTGCTAATGTTCTTGCTTCACTCGGTTTAAATTTAGGGGATCGTGTTGCCACCATCGCTTGGAATAACCATCGTCACTTAGAGTCTTGGTACGCTATTTCAGGTAGTGGTTATGTCTGTCACACTATTAATCCGCGTTTATTTCCTGAACAATTGATTTTTATCATCAATGATGCCGCAGACCGCGTGATGTTATTTGATAAAACTTTTTTGCCATTAATCAAAGCAGTAAAACCTTTATTAAAATCTGTTGAACATTTTATTTGTTTAGATGGACCAGATGCAGCGATTGTTGAAGCGGTGCCCGATGTGAAGTTTTATGATGAACTCATCGCGGCGCAATCTGCAGACTATACATGGCCAGATTTAGATGAGTTATCGGCTAGTTCTTTATGTTATACCTCGGGTACCACAGGCAATCCGAAAGGCGTGTTGTATAGCCATCGTTCAACAGTCTTACACAGTTATGCGATTTGTATGCCGGATTCATTAAATATCTCAGCGCGAGATATTATGATGCCTGTTGTTCCGATGTTCCATGTCAACGCATGGGGTACGCCATATGCTGCGGCAATGGTGGGATGTACTTTAGTGCTGCCAGGCCCAGGTTTAGATGGAGCAAGCCTGACGCAAATGATTGATGACTATAAAGTATCCGTTGCATTGGGTGTTCCAACGATTTGGCAGGGATTAATCAATGCTGCGCAACAAGCGGGCAGTCAGCTCCAAAGTTTAGTGCGTAATGTAGTTGGTGGATCTGCTTGCCCACCTGCGATGTTAAAAGTGTTTAAAGAACAATTTAACTGTGAAACGATTCATGCTTGGGGAATGACCGAAACCAGTCCATTAGGTTCTTCAAACCAATTTAAAGCCAAACATTTGTTATTATCTGAAGAAGAACAATTACAAGTACGATTATCACAAGGTCGTCCACCATTCGGGGTCGATTTACGTATTACCGATAAAGAAAACGGTACACACGAAGTTGCACGTGATGGAGAAACGACGGGTAATTTACAGATCCAAGGGCATTGGATTATTGGCAATTACTTTGGCAAAACAGAGTCTGCATTAACCTCAGATGGTTGGTTTGATACCGGGGATATTGCAACCCTGAACGAAGATGGTTTCTTAAAAATTAGTGACCGTTCAAAAGATTTGATCAAATCGGGCGGTGAATGGATTTCTTCCGTTGAGTTAGAAAATTTAGCTATGGGACATCCTAAAATTGCAATGGCGGCAGTGATTGCAGCAACCCATCCAAAATGGGATGAGCGTCCTGTATTGATTGCAATTAAAAAGCCAGATGTCGATTTATCTGATACAGAAATTTTGGATTATTATGCAGATAAAGTTGCTAAATGGCAGGTGCCAGATAAAGTGATTTTTGTGGATGCTATTCCTTTGAGCGGAACAGGTAAAATGCTGAAAAAAGATCTACGTGAGCAATTTGGTGCTGTACTACTTGAAAGCTAACTTACTGTAAGTTACCAACTAAATATTGGTAAAGAGCAAAACGCAAAGGTAACATGCCTTTGCGTATTTTTATAAAAACTTAAATTTTGATAAATACCATATTCTTAATATGAGGTTTTTAAATAAAATTTTTTCAATGAATCCATAACCAAGTTCAATGAATAATCTAGCCGTGTTAGGTCGCATTCAATTCAATAAAAGCGTAAATTGATGAGGCATCCACCGTTAAACCACCTTTCTTATGTTTCCAGTTTGGATCTTATTCACTTTAATGGCTGCTTTTATGCAGTCATGGCGCAATGCATTTCAAAAACAACTCAGTACCACTGTTGATGTGTATGGTGTCACCCTTGCACGGTTTATTTTTGGGCTCCCATTTGCCTGCATTTATTTATATGTGCTGTACCAACAACAGCCTGTGACTCAGGTGACCACATTTACAACTATGTTTTGGGTCTATGTGGTGATTGCAGGACTAAGTCAAATTTTAGCGACGATTTTAATGGTCTTGCTTTTTAAACAAAAGAATTATGCCATTGGTGTTGGTTTAGCGAAAAGTGAAGCGATATTTGCGGCCATTGTTGGGGTGATTTTCTTAAGTGAACATTTAAGTTTATTTGGTTGGATTGGTGTTTTGGTTGGTGGTGTTGCCGTTTTTCTTTTAAGCAAAGGTTCTCAACGACAAAAATTATCTCTGCCAACGTTATGCATCGGTGTAGGTAGTGGATTAAGTTTTGCAATTACCTCTTTATTGGTTCGTGAAGCCAGTTTAGAGCTAAGTGATTTACCGACTTTGCATCGTGCGGCATGGGTGTTGTTGAGTGTAATTGGCTTTCAATGTGTGATTATGCTGCTGTACCTCAGTCTATTTAGCCGTAAAACGCTCATTGCCATGTGGGATAGAGTCGGTCTGACCTTTCGCGTTAGTGTCTGTAGCTTTCTAGCGTCTTTGGGCTGGTTTACTGCTATGAGTATGCAAACGGTTGCGATTGTCAAAACCTTAGGTCAAATCGAAATCTTATTTAGCCTCTTAATCTCTGCATATTTCTTTAAGGAAAAACTCGCAAGAACCGATCATTGGGGATTAGCCTTAGTGGTGATTGGGGCCATTATGGTGATTTGGGCTTAATCTGTGCTTTAAACAGTCATGAAGGCAAATAAAGGCCGAATTTAAGTCAGTTTTTCGAATATATTTTTAATTAAAATATGGGAAAAATTAATGTTTACTAAGATATTTATCATGGAATTGTTTATGATTTAAAGGATGACTAAACTTTGAACATGATTGAAAATGCTCAAGTTGTTCAATCTATATATTTATTTTTCAAATTTTAGCGTTAAATTTTTTTATTATATTTTATTTATATTGCCAAAATAAACAATGTATTGATGGGAGGGCTTAAATTTGGAAATACTCATACAAACTTTATCCTTCCCCGCATTGTTAACGATTTTAGCTTCGGCTTTAGGCTGTGGATTGCTCATCGGTTTGGAGCGTCAACGTAACAACAATTTGGACAGTGAACAGAGTTTTGCCGGTTTACGCTCATTTACCATTTGTGCGTTGTTTGGAGCATTGTGTTTTTTAATCCATTTAGCTGTTGGTGTGATCGGTGCAATTGTCGTCAGTATGTTTAGCTATTATGGATTAAGTCAACAAAAACAAGATATTGGAATAACCACAGAACTTGCTTTTGTCATGACTTATTTGATCGGTGCCGCTTGTGTTTTTAATATTCCACTTGCTGCGTGTTTGGCTGTCGTGCTGACCCTCATATTAGTTGGAAAAAAAGGCTTACATCATTTTGCAGCACATTGGATCAAAGACTATGAGTTAAGAGATGGTGTATTTTTACTGGCATTGATCCTAATTGCCTTACCTTTAACGCCGAATCAAGCCTATTGGGGTTCAGTATTAAATCCCTATGTGATTTTAAAATTACTGATATTGATCTTGGTGGTGCAGTCATTAGCACACATTTCCAAGCGGCTATTATCCTCTGATAAAGCCATTATTTTATCGGCCTTGGCATCAGGTTTTGTGTCGAGCACCGCAACGATCGCTAGCTTAGGTATGGAAGTACGAGCAGGAAAAGCCAGTGCCAAAAGTAATGCAGGGGCAGGACTTTTTTCATGTGTTGCGACATTGGTTCAACTTTTGATCATTGTCCTTGGGGTGAGTTTTGCTTGGTTTAAAATATTAGTTATACCAAGTATCGTCGGCATCTTGATATTGGTCCTTGCTGCGCTATATCTGATTTATGGCTCATCTCCAGTTCAGCATAATAAAGAGTCAGAACCCGAAATGCTTCATGTAGAGGCGAATGAACCAGCACAGTTAGAAAAGACCGATAGTCGAATGTTTAGCTTAAAACAGGCGGCAATCATTGCCATCACGCTTACTTTGATCCAAGCACTTGTTTATGGATTAAATCTCGCTTTAGGTGATAAAGGCTTAATTTTAGGGACATTATTAGCATCACTCTTTGAAGTCCATGCAGCTATGGCAACCGTGGTGATGCAAGGTAATATCGACAATTTAACATTGGTTTATGCTGTGGTGATTGGATTATCAGCCCATGCGATTTCAAAATGTGTGAATGCATTTCTCACAGGTGGATGGAAATATTTTCTATATTTTGCACCAACACAGTTACTTCACATGCTGTGCCTAATCGCGGTTTTGTTATTCAGTTTAAGATAATCAGAGGCAATTAACTGCGCCATATTATTCATGACGCAATTGCATTAATTTTGCTTTTATTTGTGGCCAACTGGTTGAAATCCAACATACCAGCGAACCTAATGTCACCAAAATGGCACCATGCCAAAAACTTAAACTCAGTGGTGTCTGTAATATAAACATTGAAATAACCGAAGAAAAAATCGGACTAAAATACGATAAAGTCACCAATATCGTAATATTGCCTTTTATAATACCTACATTCCACGCTGCATAGCCCAATGCAGTCACGATGGACACGATTAACATATACATACCGGTATGTAAGTCTACGGTAGGCATTCGCGGAATACCGTGAAATATCAACATTTTTAGCCATAGTATAATGGTAATTACGACGAAAAAGAATGAAATAGGGTTATGTCCATGACTGTATTTACGTGTAATCACACAGTAGAGTGACCATAAACTAGCGCCCATAAAAGCAAGAAAATAGCTTAATGGATTGGACTGAATGTTGGTAAAGACTGTAGACCAGTTAAAACTTCCGTTAACAGTTTGGATTAAAATAATGCCGCCCAAACTAATGGCTAAACCAATGATTACGAAAAAGTTAAATTTTAATTCTTTAAATAATATTAACGCGGCAATTGTCAGACTCGGCCATAAATAATTGACCAAACTGATTTCAATCGCTTGTTGAGCTGTTTGAGCCAAAGCAATGGCATACGAAAAACACAACTCATAAATCACAAATAAAAGGGTGGCATATATCAAAAATTGGCGCGGAACCAGTTTAAGGTTTGGAATTTTAAATAAGAGCAATAGAATAATTGCGCTCAAGGTATACATAAAGAGCACAGCAAGATCAGGGCCAATACTGAAACTAATTTTCTTAAGTAAACCAACAATAGAAGACCATTGTAAGATTGCACTGAATCCAATCAGCGTTGCAAGATTTTTGGACATGATTGCTCGAAGATTTCGCAAATAGCGAATGAATTTTTAATTTTTATTATAGTCTTTATTCAGTCGTTTAGTATAAGCGTGAAATTATCAAACTCTATTTAATTAAAAAGATTTAGAGCTCGTCGTACGTCAAGAGCAGCATGGCGATGAACTAGGTTTAGGTTCTGGTTTATTAATACAAGATTTAAAACTTGGACAATGTATTCATGCCTATATTCGTGCGAATCCAAATTTTGACTTAGCAGAGGGCGTTCACTCTGCGATTTTGATTTGCAATGGCTCAGGAATGGCGGGTTTACTTTCACATCTTAAGCAACGTGTCGCAACAGAGCACTATCAAAACTGGTTAATTTATGGTGAGCGTCAACAAGCTTTCGATGCAATTTTTGCTGATGAACTGCATAAATTACAAAACCAAGGTAAAATTGCAGAAATCGATCGGGTATTTTCTCGTGATGGATTTGCTGAAAAGTATGTGCAAGATGTCCTAGTTGTAAAAAAGCTGAATTGATTGATTGGCTAGAGCAAGGGGCTTGTCTCTATATCTGCGGCAGTTTGAATATGGCTAAAGCGGTAGATGCCACTTTGCAAGAGATACTGGGCATTGAACAACTGCATACACTGCGTAAAGCAGGTCGTTACCGCCGTGATGTGTATTAAATAATTGATGTCTACTGAAGAAGTAAAGTAATGATGCAGTTCGTAATGAGATGGATCGATAGTTTAAAAAGGAATAATAATGGATAAATTTGTAATTAGAGTTTATCACGATTATAAAAGGCTAATTATAGCTATTTTTTTTATTATTGAGTTTTTGATTTTTTTAATAAAGTATTACTTTTTTGGGATAGGTTTCTGGAGTTTTATTGGTGCAGTAGTTTTTTTTATTATCTTTGTTGATCTAATTTATAATGGGAGTTATTTGTTGATCGGGAAGATAAAAAAAGAAAGTGAAGTTTATGAATATTATATTAGGTTTATCTATATTTTTTTAATTTATTTATTTTCAATATATTGCATTGTTGAGTGAAGAGTAAAATTTAAAAATTATGAGTAAATATTTTTTTAATATTTTGTATAGTAAGCCTCTTTCATAAATCAAAAAACGAACAGTCTCTTGCTGATTATTTGTACCGAAGAATTTTAAATATTCATGCATAATCTGCGGATGAAATATATCGATTCAAAGAAGCTTTCTGAAACACAGT